>NZ_KI912432.1:29018-113169 GCF_000518425.1 Pseudoalteromonas sp. 23_GOM-1509m | reverse complement strand
TTTAGCTTCACCGCATTTACCTTCGCCGCACTTGCCTTCACCTGCGTCTAACTGGTAACCAGCAACCATTTGCTGAAATTCAAATGGGTTAGCTTGTACATCTGCACTGGCCATACTTGCACTACCAACAACCACTGCGCCGAGTGTTAATGCAATTGAATTTTTCTTTATTGTATTCATTTTTTATTACCTTCTAAACTTGTTGAACATCATTATACAAGTAGACCTGCATAAAACTAAAAACTTTCACATTATCTATTTTTTCAAAAATAACTTAGTAAACTAACTATGAACCCTAATAAGCGTTTTATCAATTTATGATTTACAGGTAAACTGGCGCTCTTTTTCAGTAATAAATTAATCACACTATGAAACTTGTTTTAGCACCTATGGAAGGTGTCGTTGACTTTAAAATGCGCCAACTACTCACCGACATAGGTGGCTTTGATCTTTGTGTGACTGAATTTATCCGCGTTGTAGATACTTGCTTGCCTGATAAAGTATTTCACCGTTATTGCCCTGAACTAAAAAATGCAGGGCTAACTCGATGTGGCACGCCGGTTCGAATTCAGTTATTGGGCCAAGTGGCTGACGTCCTAGCTGAAAATGCAGTAAAAGCAGTTGGCTTAGGCTCCCATGGTGTTGACTTAAACTTTGGCTGCCCGGCAAAAACGGTGAATAAAAGCAAAGGGGGCGCTGTTTTACTCAAAGACCCTGAACATATGTATTCAATAATTAAAACTGTAAGGGATGCCGTAGACGCTGAACACGAGGTAAGTGCAAAAATTCGCTTAGGTTTTGATGATGATAGTAATAGCCAAGAGATTGTCGATGCCGTTGTCAGTGCAGGTGCGAGCAGTATCGCCATTCATGCGCGAACTAAACGCGATGGCTATAACCCGCCTGCCTATTGGGAAAAAATCCCTCCTTTAGTTAAAGATAAACAAATTGCGGTGGTCGCCAATGGGGAGATTTGGCAGGTAGAAGATGCCCTTTTATGCCAAAAGCGCAGCGGTTGCACTGACTTAATGATTGGCCGTGGCGCCCTTTCACATCCTGATTTAGCTCGTAAAATTAAAGCTCATATTAATAATGAAGATTATAGTGAGTTAACGTGGGAAAATATTTTACACCATATTATTTACTCATCCATGCACCAAACCGCCAGTAAAGATACCAAGTACTTTGCCTCACGCACAAAACAATGGCTTGGTTATTTAAAACGTCAGTACCCACAAGCAGGACTATTATTTGACGAAATACGTCGTTTAAAAGCCAAAGATGAAGTGGCAGAGGTATTAAAAAAATATGCGAAAGCGCCACAATTTGATACAAATCATAACATCTAAGATAATCTAACTAGATAATAGCAGTATCACTGAGGACTAATTTAAGGGTTATACTGCTAATGCATCATCAGCAACGACTAAACGATGAAATTGAAAGTGTTAAAGCGACTATATTAGGCTTGCTATCACAATCTACACACCCTACACATCAAAATTTGCTTTGTATACTAACCCGTACCTCAAATGAAGAGTGGCTTGATATAGCAGCTCAGCAATTAGGCACCGAGTATAATCCCTTGATTGAGCGTATGAATAAGCTTGAAGCGGCAATAAGCCAAATTGACATTGGCCAGTATGGTTACTGTTGTGACTGTGAGGAAAAAATATCAGCGCAGCGCTTAGAGCAAGACCCTGCAGCGCAGCGATGTGATCAGTGCGCTAGTTAATAGCGCACTAAAGTTTAATTAAGTAGTTGTGGAGCAAAACTAAACGCTTGCCCTGGATAAAAAAGAATATCTTCAACTAATAAAGTCGCTTCCTCTTCACTTATGTTTAATCGTTTAAGTAAATTTAAGCGTGCTTGTGACAATGTCCAAGCGTGATAATGCACCCCTAGATCAGTCTCCATCATAGCCATATAGAGCAGTTCATCGGCTGGTTCTAATTGTGAAGCGTTAGCCCTCAGAGGTAATAGCGTATAACCCGTTAACCAGTCTAAACCCGCTATTTTCGAATCAGTTAAAAGTAATGTGGTAAGCTGTGAGGCATTTGAGGCTTCTACCGTTGTTTGCTGTTTTTGACTCTGCATTGATTTGAATTTGCTATCAATACGACTTAGCCACTCAAGCGGTGAGAGCACAGCATTTGCAAAATAATTTAATTTACTTTGATACCACTGACTGCCATTAGCAAGGCCTGATAAACCAATGCTGCCTCTTGGCTTATAGTCCGCCAAATAATTGTTTAACTCACTCAACGCTGCATTAAGTTCAACCGGTGTGTTAGTGCGATTTATGGCTTGTTGCACGTACTTTTTTAAATAACTATGTTCAACTTTATTTAGCTTTAAATTACTTTGCTCGGCAGCTTCTAGCTGAGATTTTACAAACCTTAACCATTGCTCAATATTTTTATACTGGGCATCATTTTTCGCCATAGTGAGCATATTAGCCAAAACATTTGTTTGTACAGGCCATGCAAAATAGCGCTCTGGGAATCGCTCAGCAATAACTAAATAATTAACCTGATTGGTTTGCTCTGCTGATAACTGCATTTGCATTAGCTGCTGATAAATCGCGTGGCGACGCTCTAAATAATCATCTGTAAAAGGGAGCTGCTCATTACTGAGCTGTGTAACCTGTGAATTCGGTTGCGCACTTAAAGCCGTATTAAGTGATATTAACGCGCTTTGCGCTTCTTCATAAGATGAAAATATATCTGTAGGCTTAGAGCAAGACGTTAACAGCAAACAAAATAGCAGTGAAATAATAGGCGTTTTTTTCATGTCAATTCCAATAAAAAAAGCCCCAATGGGGCTTTTTAAAAATACTAGAGTACATTAAATACTAAATTTTAACACCGTTGCGAGCGGCTTTATCTTTAATATATGTAGCCCAACCTTTAGCAAACCTACGTGTGCTTGGGTCGTCCATGGCTTTAGTAATAGCAGCATAAGCTTGCTTATACTTACCTTGGTAGTAAAACGCTTCAGCTAAATCTGAATAAATAGTGCCTTTTTTATCAGAGCCAAGCTCTAATGCTTTGTTCAAACGAACAACAGCAGCGCTGAATTTTTCAGATTGTAAAAGTAATGAACCTGCTTTGCGGTAGAGCTCAGCGTCGTCATCAAATTTAGCAGCTTCTTCGTAATACTTAGCAGCTTTCTCTATATCTTTCGAACGATGGTAGTTACTAGCAATCGCGCTAATATTTTGCTTAGTGCGTTTTACTTTCTCTTCTTTAACAGCCTTTTCAAGCGTTACTGCTGCTTTGTAAGGAATTTCGTTTAAAGAATAAAAGTTAGCCAGTACTTTGTATTCAACTTCGTTTTCGAAGTAACCATTCTTGTATGCAACTTCCATAGTTGCTAGACCTTTTTGGTAGTCTTCGGTTTGTAAATAATACTTACCTAAACCTACCCAAGACTTTTTGTCTTCAGGCCATACACGAACAATTTCTTCTGCAACTTTAACCATATCTTGATATTGCTTTTTCTCAAAATAGGCAGCTAATTTAAGTTGATAAGGAGCTTTATTTGGCTCTTCAGATAACTTAATTGCTTTGTTTGCCGGTTCAAGAACCTGATCAAATTGTTTAAGCTCATAGCTTGCTTGCGCAATACGAGTGTAAACTTTCGGGTCCTCTTCACCTGTGAAGTCCATCCAATCAGAATATGCTTGCTTGGCAGCACTGTATTGTTCAGTACCCGCATACATATCGCCCAAAGTTTTTAAACCTTGAGCCTGATCAGCAAAGTTCAATACATCCGGTGCAATCGCTGCTTTCATATACTTAATTGCAACTTTGTATTGCTCTTTTTGAGCGTACATGCTGCCTAAGTAACGATTAACAGTTGCTTTATCAAAGTCATTAGACGGATCTAACTCTTTCAATAACGCTATTGCACCATCAACATCATCTTCGTTATACAAATCAAACGCTTTAATTACTTTTTTACCAGTACGTTCGCCCATGATTTTAGTTTTTGCTTTCTTACGCTCTTCAATTTTCGCGTAATCTGGCGCCGCTAAAACAGGTGCAGTTAATGATGCACCTGACACAGACATAAGAATTGCAAGTGCAGTTACTTTAGAAAAATTTCTCATTACTCGCCTCCTTAGTTGCCTTGGTTAAGTTTAAAGTCTAGTTGAACTTGTAAACCAACTTGCTTTTGTGGTTTCCCGTCAATGATCTTAGGACGGTATTTCCACTTACGCAATGCACGTTTAGCTTCACGGTCAAAGATACGTTTTGGATCTGCGTCGATAACATCAACGTCAATCACGCCACCTAACTCATCAATTGTGAACGAAAGTTGAACCCAACCTTCTTTACCATCACGTGCTGCTTGTGTTGGATATTTTGGTTCAATACGAACGATAGGTGTCGCATCACCATCTCGTCCAAATGCACCTGGACCACTTAGTCCACCGGCCGTGCTTCCCACATCGATACTTGGCATATTAAATGACAAGCCACCAGTATTTGGGTTGCTATTTTCCGGCTGTGGCGGCTGCGGTTTAGGCGGCTGCTTTGGCGGTGGCGGAGGCGGAGGCGGTACACGCTTCCTCTCCTGCACCTTAGATTCAGGCGGATTCGTCATAATTTCGACTATGATCTGCTCTTTTTGTTCCGTATTACGGTCAGCCCCACCAGAGATGAGGTATGCCATGAAGTAGAACAAGCCGAAAGTAACTGCCCCACCTGCAATCAGTGAAAACAGAAAACGAATCATTACTGATCTCCAGCTATTGAAATTCTCAGGTTATCACCCGTCGCTTTAATCTGGTCCATCACTTTAACCACTGTGCCGTGTTTTGCTTCTTTATCAGCTTGCAAAATTACAACATCAGTAGGTTGTTCTGCTAATAAACTTTCGATTTTTGCTGAAACACGTTCAACATCAACTTGCTGTTTATCAATCCAGATTGCACCGTCACTGCGAATTGCAATAAAAATGTTAGCATTTTTTTGCTTCGTAGCTTGGGCAGCTTTTGGTTTATTGACCTCGATACCAGCCTCTTTAACGAACGATGTAGTTACGATAAAGAAAATAAGCATGATAAATACGATGTCAAGCATTGGCGTCATATCTACCGCTGCTTCTTCTTCTTCACGAAAACGTTGTTTACGTGCCATATTTAATTCTCTCTCTAGTGATGAGGCATACTATCTACAAGCTTGGCTTTCACCATTCTCGCTCTTGCCTCAAGGCGTGAGCTAAAGAATACCCCAGATAGTGCCGCAACCATTCCAGCCATTGTTGGGATTGTTGCCATTGATATGCCTGATGCCATTAAACGTGCATTACCTGTACCTTGGGTTGCCATGGTTTCAAAAACCGCGATCATACCAGTAACAGTACCAAGTAAGCCTATTAAAGGACATATAGCTACTAATGTTTTAATCAACAACATACGCTGATCTAATTTTTCAGACGCTTCAGAAATCCATGCTTCACGGATTCTGTGTGCGTACCAAGACGTAGTGTCTTGGCGGGCATCCCACTTAGCTACAATTTCCTTCGTTAAACGAGGAAACTCAGCAAGTAAGAACCAATAGCGCTCAATCATTAAAACCCACATAAGAAAGAGTGCTATCGCGACCACGTATAAAACCTGGCCGCCTGTGCCAACAAAATCCCTGATAGATTCCCAGATCTCCATCAGGACTAGCATTAGGCTTTCTCCTTCTCCGCGTGAGTCGCGATGATACCCGCGCTTTGCTCATCAAGGATATGTAGTACCGACTTACTACGACTTGCAACAATAGAGTGAAGTAGAATAAGTGGTAGAGCTGCAATTAGACCTAGCGCTGTAGTTACAAGTGCTAGAGAGATGTTACCAGCCATGATCTTCGGATCGCCCGTACCGAACAATGTGATTGTTTGGAACGTTAGGATCATACCGATTACCGTACCTAGTAGACCTAGTAATGGTGCGATAGCAGCAAGGATCTTGATGA
This sequence comes from Pseudoalteromonas sp. 23_GOM-1509m, assembly GCF_000518425.1. Classification (NCBI taxonomy): domain Bacteria; kingdom Pseudomonadati; phylum Pseudomonadota; class Gammaproteobacteria; order Alteromonadales; family Pseudoalteromonadaceae; genus Pseudoalteromonas; species Pseudoalteromonas sp. 23_GOM-1509m. Next base: position 107,197 of record NZ_KI912432.1, on the reverse strand, counting down.
TGTTAATACCCGCTTCGATGCGTGGCGTTTCACGTAGAATCGCTTCATCAAGTTTAAGCTCAAGGTTTTCAACATCTTGGTTTTTGTTGTCAGAGTACACTTTAAGAATACGACCCAGTGGGTTATTTGTATTCGGTGTAGACAAGTTCTTAAGCTGACCTTTGATCTTAGAAGTAGTAAGCGCTAAATCAGCGAAACGTACTAAGAAGATTAAAAGACCTACAGCAAGTAATACAGTGATGATGTAACCAACTGTATCACCCTGATGGTAGTATTCCATAAGAGACTTTTTCTGCGTGTTGATACGTAAAATTGCACCACGTGTAGGATCCACGAATACGCCAGCGTAGTTATCAGCTGAAGTACCTTCTAGATCAGAAATACCTTTTAAGATATAGCTGTCAGGTTGCTTACCTAGAGGCTGGATAGATTTAGTCTCTGGTGAGTAGATTAAGTAGCCGTCGTCTGTAACTAAGTTGAAGTTACCGATACGTGTTACTTTTTTCATTGACGGGTTACCGTCAAGACCTGCAACTTCAGTTTCAAACGTTGAAACTTTTGCTGATTCAGTCATTTCTGTTTGAAGTGAAATCCAAAGTTCTTCTAGTTCACGAACAGTTGGAAGTTCTTTAGCTGCTGCTAATGAACGAAGTACTTCAGCACGACCTGGTTTTTCAGCACTTACTAAAGATGCTTCAATTGAACCAATCGCGTCAGCTGCTGCACGACGAACAACACCAAACATTTCACCTAACGTACCTTGCGCGTTTTGAAGAGCTTGCTCTTTTTCCGCTAAAGTATTTTCGTTTTGTGCATATTCTTTGCTAAGACGATCACCACGTGCTTTTTCAGCAGCTAATTGGCTTTTCGCTTTGTTAAGTAACGCTTGCTTATCAGCACGATCTGATAAGAACTCTTGTTCACGTTGCTTATTGATTTTCCCTTCAGAAATACGCTCTTGCTTTACTTGCTCAAGAATTTTATCTAAAGCATCAGTATTTGCATGTGCATTAAGCGCGGTACCGGCAGAAACAGACAGTACTGCTGCAACAGCAAAACCTTTAAATAGTTTCTTCATTATTGATTACTCCGCGCCAAAAATTGGTAGTTTAACAAGTTCTAGTGTGGCTTGCTTACGCGCCATACGGATCACTTCTTTAACAGGTTTTAGGTATTCTTCACCTAATTCTTTCCACTGTTTAGTGTTGTTATCCCACACCCAAGCGTGTTTTAGATCGAATGATTGCGCTACATAAGTGATACGACCTAAACGACCGATATCAACGTTAATGCTACGACCATCAACATCTAAAGTACCTTGAGAAGCAGTTACAGCTGAACTGTATGCTGTTTCAACAGTGTACGCTTCAAGTACCTGACGGAACTTCTCAGACGTTGTTACAGATGCAGATGCCATGATCTCACGTAATCTTTCAACACGTCCAAGACGAGTTTCAAGGTTAAATGGAACGTCCGCTTTGATGAATTGCTCAAGCGTATCGATCATGCGATACATCAAAGGCACAACGTTTTGTTTAGTGTTATCGATAGTCGCGATTTGACGATCGAACGATGCGATAGACGCATTTTGGTCAGCGACCAAACGTGCTACGTGATCGTTGTACACTTTCATAAGTTCAGTCTCATCAACGATGCTACGGTACTCAGCGATTAGCTCCTGAGTTTGACCATATACATTGTCAATTTTAGTTTGAGACTTAACCGCAGCCTTTTGAATTGTTTGACCTGCTTTTTGCACGTCATTCAAAGGATCTGCAATCACATTGCTGCTTGCAAATGCAAAAGCGCCAACCAACGCAGTTGCTACAAGACTCTTTCTGATTTTAACAGACATAGTTCCCAACCAATTAAGTAATGTTACTTTTATAATTTAATTATCAACCCGCAAGGGGAAGACAACCCTGATATCTTTTAATAGATATCAACTTACCAATAATGCTAAATGCATTAAGTCATGTCAACTTCATGTTTCGCATAACCTATAAATAAATCAGCTTGTTTGTAAGATATTTAAAGGGCTCACACAAAAAAATTAACATTATCGTAACTAACGTGACAAATGCAATTTCAGCAAAGCCAGATATAGTAAGAATACTGATAAACCACCTAGTTAAAGTAAACAAAAATATAACATTTAAAATTAACTTAATCGTGGCTGAAAAAAAATTAAAAATAAGCTTATTTTCTGTCCCGAATATTCTTTTTTAGTGGTTTTTGAGACTTTTTAAGCTAAAAATACAGCTAATCGTTATTATTCGCGCATTCGTCGCATAGTAATAAGGACGTGCCGATTATCTAAAAAGCAATACAAAGGAGGGGAAATAGATTACAAAGAATCATTTTTATTAACACCTGTGTTTTTTGTTTCTACTGATCATTAATATCCTGCCGATTTTTTATATTTCTCCATGGAGAAATATCAATCTTACGCACTTTTATGAACTCAATATAATTAAACTCACATCAAGCAGTAGACTAAATTTAAATCGCAAGGCGATCATTGGCCAACAACGGACTAGCGCATAAAGGTTTACGTTTAATTTGGTATATCGGAGTTAAAAATATGAATAACGGATATCAGAAATGAAAGGCAATACAGAGAGATTAAAAATAGAGTTGAAAATTATTTAAGAATTATGGTGAAACAGGTTAGTGTTTCACCACGATGAACTTAGGTTCACATAATAAATTATGCTACTTCTACGTTCTCAGCTTCAGGGCCTTTTTGACCTTGCTTGATGCTGAAAGTCACTGCTTGACCTTCGCTAAGAGTGCGAAAACCAGAACCAGTGATTGCGCTGAAATGTACAAACACGTCAGGACCATTTTCTTGTTCAATGAAACCAAAGCCTTTAGCTTCGTTGAAAAATTTTACTTTACCAGTAACCGACATACTAAATTTTCCTGTAAGTCAATAATTAAAATTCAGCCATATAATTATGGCAATATCCTCCCTGAGTCAATGCCCAAAAAACTGGAGGTGATAGTACAGGAAGAAGTAATAACCAAACCGGTAACCTTAAACGCAGCACAATACCGTAATTCAATACGCAAAAACTCAAAGCCAATTAAGATTAACACATTAAAATTTTTTTAGCTCTATTAATTAGGATTTATTTTTGAAGTTTCATTGTTTTACTAACGACGGTGTAACCTTTTAATTTTTATAGAAAATAACAAGCAAAATATTGTATTTTTTATAAACAGATTACAATTGCTTTAAAATAGTTTTTATCAGTATGTTTTTTAGCCACTTAAAATAAAAAACCACCTTGAATTTAAGGTGGTTTAAAGTTTAGTGTTTAAATATTAACTATTTAACTTGCCAGTCGATAACGCTCTCGGCTTTGATTGGTACTACTTCAGAGTCACCTAGCGAGTAGCTTGCCGGCACTGTCCAAGGCGATTTTTCTAAGGTAATAGTGTCGGTGTTACGCGCTAAGCCATAAAAATCTGGACCAAAATGGCTTGCAAAGCCCTCTAACTTATCAAGCGCACCAGCCTCTTCAAAAGCTTCTGCATAAAGTTCAATAGCAGCATGTGCAGTGTAAGCACCTGCACAACCGCATGCAGCTTCTTTTTTATCTTTATAATGTGGCGCTGAATCAGTGCCTAAAAAGAATTTTTTATTGCCACTCGTTGCTGCCGCCATAAGTGCTTGCTGATGAATGTTTCGCTTTAATATAGGTAAACAATAGTAATGTGGGCGAATGCCCCCTGCTAACATATGGTTACGGTTGTATAGCAAATGATGCGCAGTAATTGTAGCGGCTACGTTATCAGAGGCACTTTCTACAAATTCTACCGCATCTTTCGTTGTTATGTGTTCAAGAACAATTTTAAGCTCAGGGAAGTCAACGACAACATCGCCTAAAATAGTCTCTAAAAACACTTTTTCACGATCAAATATATCAATAGACGAGTCGGTTACTTCACCGTGGACGAGTAACAGCATGCCAACTTCTTGCATTGCTTTTAACACCGGATAAATATTTTTAACCGATGTTACGCCAGAATCTGAATTTGTGGTTGCACCCGCTGGGTACAATTTAGCTGCAAATATTTTACCCGTTGCTTTTGCCTTTTTTATCTCTTCTGGTGTCGTTTTATCAGTAAGATAAAGTACCATTAGTGGCTCAAACTGCCCTTGAGGTTTCGCTGCCATAATGCGCTCTCGGTACGATAATGCGGTTTCAGTACACGTGGCTGGCGGTACTAGGTTTGGCATAATGATCGCGCGGCCCATATAACGACTGATATCACGTACTGTATCTTTTAGCTGATCCCCGTCGCGTAAATGTACATGCCAATCATCGGGCCTAGTAATCGTTAGAGTTGTCATTTTGCTCGTCATCGTAAAATCCTAATGCTTAAGTTAACTGATCATAGGCATATGGGGTTTTCGAGTAAAGACCTTATTAAAAATAATCCTTAGATACTATATATAAAGTAAACTTTACACTTCACGCTTCTCATTTATCGTTTTATTTTGTAGAAAGGTTAATATTAGGTTAACGTATGTACCTTTAATAATAATTATAAGGCCTACCTTCGTTGCCTATGTCGAACACTATCGATACTACTAAAGCGCTCGAAACTAAAACGGATCAATTGAGTATAATCAATCAGTTCTCCTCAAGTTTATTGCAACTGAATACGTTAGAAGCGCTCTTTAGTTATGTCACCACACAAGTTGTTAATCGACTTGGATTTGTCGACTGCGTGATTTATTTAGCCGATGACAGCCAATCTACGCTAAATCAAGTGGCGTCTATGGGTATTGAAAGCGAACACACTAGTTACCAGTCAGAACGAAAGTTAATCCGCTTTAATGAGGGGATAACGGGCTATGCTGCATCAACTGGGCAAGCTTTAATAATAGGCGATGTAACTAAAGACAGCCGCTACATTGCTGATGAGCGCCCTGCGCAATCAGAGCTGTGTGTGCCTCTAATATATAAAGATAAAGTACTCGGCGTAATTGACTGTGAACACCCAATAAAAAATTACTTTACCAGTTCACATTTAGAAATTTTAACTACCGTTGCCCACTTACTAAGCGCAAAAATAAATCAAGTGAATACCGTCAACAGCTTGCAAGATACCGTTCGGCAACTTAATAATGCGCAAAAATTAGAAAGTAGCCTACTGCAAATAGCTAACTTAACCTATAAAGCACAAAATTTAGATACCTTTTTTAAATCGCTGCATGTGATTATTGATAGCCTCCTTAATGCAAGTAACTTTTTTATTGCTTTGTATGATAAGAAAGAAGATGTTCTAGATTTTGTCTATACCGTTGAAGGCGGTGTACAAACAAACACGCATAAAATTATTTCAAAAAATCAGTTAAAAGAAACAGCCTCTTACTATTTATTAATTAACGAGCGCCCTTTACTGCTTAATAAAGAGCAATACCGACACTATATAGAGCAAGGCCACTTTAAATTGGTCGGTGAACTAGCAGACTCTTGGCTTGGTGTACCATATAAAGTTAATGAGCGCATGAGTGGCGTTATTGTCGTACAAAGCTATGACAAGCAACATTACTACAACGAACATGATAGCTCGCTGTTGACGTATGTGAGCCGACAAATAAGTATGGTTATAGACAGGCATTTAGCTCGCCAAGAACTCGAGCACAAAGCACTGCATGATGAACTAACAGGGCTTGCCAATCGTTCGTTACTAATAGAAAGAATGAAGCATGCAATTTTACGCTTGAATCGCGCTAAAAAAGGTACTTTTCATGCTCTGCTCTACCTTGATTTTGATCGCTTCAAAAGTATTAATGATTCGTTAGGCCATGAAGTAGGTGACCATTTTTTAATTGCTATTTGTAAATTGATTACTCAAACCGTTCGCAATACTGATACCTTTTCTCGCTTAGGTGGCGATGAGTTTGCTATTTTTATGGAAAATCTCAGTCATCGTGACCAAGTAAACGATGCCCTCGCTCGAATAAAAACCGCCCTGTCAGATCCCATTGATATTGATGGTCATTTACTGCAACCCTCTACCAGTATTGGCGTTGCATTTAGCGATAATGTAAACGATGAAGCATTTGTTTTATTACAGCAATCAGACGCGGCTATGTACGAAGCAAAATCATCAGGGCGTGGCCAAGTTAAGTTTTTTAATAATGTCATGCGTAACAAGTTAAAAACACATGCCGACCTTGAAAATGATTTACAACACGGTATTGAGCATGATGAGTTTGAACTGTATTTTCAGCCTATTTTTAACATTACTAGCAGTGACGTTATGGGGTTTGAAGCTTTAGTACGTTGGCATCACCCACGAAAAGGGTTTGTATCGCCAGGTGACTTTATCCCCATTGCAGAAAAAACGGGGCAGATTATCAATTTAGATTTGCATTTGCTCGACCTTGCAGCACAGCATATCGCTTTATGGCAACAACAAGGGCATCGTTTTTTACGCGTTACGGTTAATGTTTCATCTCGCCACTTCGCAAGTTTAGAGTTTGTGGATCAGCTTCATGCAATCTACAAAAAACATCAACTACCTTTAGGCTCATTATGTCTAGAAATAACCGAATCGGGATTGATTGAAAATTTAGAGTTAGCAACACAAATTATTCAAGGATTATCGCCTTTAAAAGTATTGCTCTGTTTAGATGACTTTGGCACCGGTTACTCTGCCCTTGGTTACTTGCATCAACTGCCTATTCATGTCCTTAAAATTGATAAAAGCTTTATCGACAATTTAAAAACCACGGCCAATCCATTGATTGATGCTATTTTAACCTTAGCCATTTCATTAGATCTTATTGTTATAGCAGAAGGGATAGAAAGCCCTGAACAACTCGCTATTTTGCAAAAAACCCAATGTGATTATGGCCAAGGCTTTTTAAAGTCTAAACCTGTTACAGCAAAAGAAGCTATTTTACTAATACATAGCCCTCTTTAATTAATAAGCCAGGGTTGCTGGCTTTTAAAAATCACAGTAATTTCTTTTACGCTTTTGCCAACACTAACTCATGCAACGTCACTCTATAGCTTTTTGCAACCTGCCTTAGAACTGCTTACTTAAGTAAGGGTCTATTTAACCAGTAGAAAACCTTATAATTAGTTTTATGTCACATTGTTCTTAATAAAAATCTTTAACCCCGTTAGCGAATGCTTTAATACATTATATTATTTAAAGGCGTATACGAATTGGTATTAATGTATGCCAATGAGTAGCCCTAATCATTCAATCCTAGCATTCACTGCTTTTTTCAATCGTGTATCCTTTACACCTCAGTTGCGTTTACTGAGCTTTTGCCTGCCAAGCCCTTCGCCGTAAATTTTAATTCGCATTTTAACCTCGCTATGAAACATCTAAATATTAATGTCGCGCTATAACCTACTTATTTTAGAGAGTTACATGACAATAAAGTTATCTGTTACCAGAACAATAATCATTAATAAAAAACTCAAACAAACATGAGACAAATTCAACAATAAATAAAAAACTAAACACTGTTTGACTCAACAAAGTTAAAAAACTTAATGTTCGCAGTAAAAAACACACTAAAGTGCAATTTTATAGCCATCCAGACGTTGAAACGGTTTTTGTAAAGGCGTAGTATGTAATGAATCTGAGCTATACTCACCATATCCATGAGATTTATTAAAGATGATTGACATTAAACACTTAAAAACAATTGCTACCCTTAAAGAAACGGGTTCTCTCGTCAATACAGCCCGCGAACTATTTTTAACTCAGTCAGCTTTATCACATCAAATCAAAGATTTAGAAAACAAATTAGACTGCCAGTTGTTTGAGCGTAAAACTCAGCCAGTCCGATTTACACCTCAAGGTATGTTATTACTTGAATTAGCACACGAAATATTACCTAAATTAGAAGCCACCAAGTGCCGACTCAAAGAAAGCCTAAACCAGCCTATTTCGCAGCTGCGTTTAAGCGTTGAATGTCATGCCTGTTTTCATTGGTTATTGCCTACTATCAAAGAATTTAATAACTTTTGGCCTGATATAAAAATTGATTACGAGCGTGGCTTTAGTTACGACGCTATCCCAGACTTATTAAATGATGAATTAGATCTCGTGCTTACATCAGATATTCGCGACCCTGACAAACTCGAATACGCCCATTTGTTTGACTTTAAGCTGAAACTGATTGTGGCACCAGATCACGACTTAGCGAAAAAAGCCTATGTAACTGCGCTTGATTTGAAAAGCGAAACTATTATTTCTTACCCTATTCCGCGTGAGCGCCAGGATATATTTAAGCATTTCATCCAAAATGCGCGTTTTGACGGCACGCTAAAAACGGTTGATCAAGGTTTACTTATATTTCAATTAGTCAGTGCAGGTATGGGTGTGGCCGCCTTACCCGATTGGTTAGTAACCCCGTATGAAAGCCAAGGGTTAATTAAGTCAATTCCACTGGGCGCGCTTGGTTTAACGCGTCCAATGTACTTAGCGATGAAAAAAGATATGAAAGACAATCCAGTTTATCGTCACTTTTTAAACACCTGTAAATTAAATAACGGTCGATAAACCTTAAACTTATGAGTAACATGCTAATAAATATACTTAACCATGTTGCTCATTATGCTTGAACTAAAAAAAATACTGGGCGGCTTGCTCATGCCGTTACCTTTGTTGGGTTTAGTAAGCCTAATATTACTTATTTTTGCGCTCAAACAACGAAAGGTCACAATCGCTTTATCTTTAATGAGCCTATTAACCTTGCTACTTGCCAGCACCCCTTTGGTGGCCAACTTACTGATTAAAAATAGCCAACCAACCTCATTGGCATTTAATTATCTTAAACACCCCAATATAGATAAAATTGTGGTGCTTGGCTGTGACATAAACCCCAACCCTGCATTGAGTGCTAACAGCCAGTTAGGTAATTGTGCGTTAACCCGTTTGGTGGAAGGAATAAGACTTGCTAACATTTACCCTCATGCGCAGCTGATTGTTTCAGGTGGGGGGTATGAGAAAGTCACCAACAGCGCGTTAATGTATAAAACCGCGATTAGCTTAGGTATTAATAAAAATCGTATTGTGCAAAATCCAAACGCAATGGATACCGCCCAAGAGGCAAAACTTTTAGCCTCAAAACTCGTTGATTACAAGGTCGCTTTAGTCACCTCAGTAAGCCATATGCCCAGAGCAAAAAATTTATTTAATGCGCAAGGCATTAACGTTATCCCCGCCGCAACCGACTACCACAACTTTGCCGCTTTCCCTTGGTATAAACAACTCATACCCAATGCAAAAGCACTACTAGTAGTCACCCAGTATGCTCATGAAGTTATTGGCAATGCGTGGATAAATGTACGCCGTACAATTAACCCTGAAGCACTTTAATTAAGTTAACGCTTATTACGCTGCGTAAATTCCCCCTAAAAAACCGCGATTATTTGCGTTTTACAAAGGGGGTTATGAAAAAATCAAACTGAATATTCGTTTGATAGTAGCGTTGGGTGTTTTGTTATTCTTAGAGGGTTTTAACCTCAGCTGTTTTATTCCAAAGCCGGTACAGTGTCACTAAAAATACGCAAAGAAATAATAGACTTAGTGCTGTTAAATTCTCAACACCTAAAGCATCAAAAGTAGCACCGAAAATGTAGCCTCCACCGACTAAAACAATAACCCATAGCAGTGCAGAGCATCCATTTAACACACTAAAGCGGCGCCAACTAATTGCTGTAAGCCCTACGGGAATGGCACCAATCGTGCGTAATCCTTTAGGATAACGATATAAAAAAATGTAGGCTGTGCCATGGCGTTCAGCAAGCTCACTGGCTGTTTTAAATAATCGACCAAGGCGGCCTGGTTTTTCAAGCCATGCCGCGCCATACGCTCTTGCTATAGCAAAACGTAATTCATCGCCCAAGTATCCCCCCATAAAAGTAGCCAAAGCAACAAAACCAACATCTAGTGCGCCAGTATGTGCAGCATAGCCTGCGAACAAAGGTAGCCAACCACTTTTTAACGCACAATAACCAAAAAGTAACAGATAAACCAACAACCCGTACTGCTCAATTAAAGCTAATACCCCTTCCATTTCATTCCTTTAAAGTAACTACCTTAGTAGCAAGCAAAGTAACATTGTAATTTAAACGAGGTAAGTACAGTGAAAGATCTGTGTTTTTTGCAATATAAGAATGGATGTAATCGTGGCTCTGAGCGTAAGTTGATACCTATTACGTTTATTCAATTTTTTGGATGTATAAAGCCAAAAATAATTAACTCACAAAAAGGATAAAAGGGTATATAAAAAACCAACATACTGGCTTACTATAGTTTGCTAAATTAGCTATTTAGAACGCTATATTTTAAATAACCCACCCGAAATACGTTACAAGTAGGTTATTTATAAAATTACTTTTAAGTCATGTGTTTACACAGGATTGTCTATGTCAATAAATGTCACATCAAAGCCATGTTGCTTAGCAAGATATTCGCCTAATGCTTTTATACCGTAGCGCTCGGTGGCGTGATGGCCTGCGGCAAAAAAGTCGATATTTTGCTCGCGTGAGCTGTGAATGGTTTGCTCTGATGCCTCACCGGTTAAGTAAGCATCAATACCTTGATCGGCTGCTAAGTCGATATAGCCTTGCCCGCCACCTGTACACAAAGCGATGGTTTCAATTTTATCAGTACGTACTAAACTCGTTAGTGGCTCGCGCTTAAGCACTTGGCTTATTTTTTTAGCAAATTCACTGCCCGTTAACGGTGTTTTTAAACGTCCTTTCATCGCTACACTGTTGTTAGTTGGCTCAAGGCCTGCTTCAATTTCAATATCGAGCAATTGCGCCAGCTGTGCGTTATTACCCATTTCAGGGTGAATATCTAATGGCAAATGATAGGCAAATAAATTGATGTCTTTAGCTAAAAGCGCAGCCACACGACGTTTTTTCATGCCAGTGATAGGTTGTGACTCGCCTTTCCAAAAATAGCCATGGTGTACCAAAATGGCATCGGCATTATTTTCAATCGCGGCATCAATAAGTGCTTGGCTTGCCGTTACACCCGTTACTATGGTGCGTATCTCATCTTTACCTTCTACCTGAAGCCCGTTTGGACAAAAATCGTTAATGGTTTCTGGCTTTAACAGGGTGTTTAATAATTGATTAAATTCTCTACGTTGCATACTACTTACCTTACTTTGCACTGAATTTTGTACAAATTTTGGCGGTTATGCGCTAAAAATGAAAGGAAAATCGCAAAAAATTGAAAAACAGTTCTAAAATAGGTATAAATACCTCTTCTTTATCTGTGTAAACAACGTATAGGGTCTCTGATGAGCAAACTAGACAAAACAGAAGTGTTATCTGCCTTTGAAGCTGCATATGAAGCTGCCAACGGTAAAAAACCTGAAATAACAACTAAACCTGGCTGGTATAGCATTGATGGCGGCAAGAACATGCGCCTAGCTGATGTAGCAGAGCTGACTAAAGAATTAAGCTCTGGTAAGTCTACAAAAAAAGCTGCAGTAAAAGCACCTGCTAAAAAAACTAAAAAAGCTGCTCCTGTAAAAGCACAGAAAAAAGCGCCTTTCACCGTGATCAAACAAAACGAAGAAGGCTACACAGCAGAAGAGCTTTGGATAGTTGAGCTTGCTCGCAAAGATCACGATTGCCGCCTACCTCGCGGTGTTGTTTGATCAGCTGAGTGCTTTGTATAAAAGAAACCGCGTTAAGCGGTTTTTTTATATTTATTATCCATCAAGTATTGAATAAACCACCTCGCAACAAAGCCAGACAAAACTATAAATACAGTTCCTGCCAGTACTGGCATTATTAAAAAATCCCAACTTTGGCCAGACTCAATAATTAAGATAGGGTTTGCGCCGGCAGCAGGGTGAATAGTTTTTGTGATTATCATTAATGTTATAGCAATACCCACAGCCAGCCCAATCATAATCGCACTATCAGCACTATAGTAGCTAAAAACAACCCCAATCATTGCGGTCAGTATATGCCCCCCTATTACGTTTTTTGGCATAGCTAACGGGCTCTGCGGTACGCCAAAAACAAGTACAGCTGTTGCGCCGAATGGCGCCATTAACCAAATACCGTAATCACCCATATAATTTAGCCACGCCAAAAACCCCAAAACAAAAGTAGAAAAAACGCCTGCGATTAATGCCGACTTTATTTGCTCACTATGCATATTACCTCCTCAAAAGTAGACCGACTTGTCTACACCTGCAATATAGACAAGTCGGTCTACCTATGTCAAGCTGTGTTTTTACTGCTCAAATTTGGAATATCATGGATAAACAACAACAAATAATCAGTACGGCACTGAGTCTTTTTTATAAAAAGGGTATACACGCTGTTGGTATTAATGAAATTTTAGCTGTATCGGGCATTGCAAAAAAAACCTTATATAAGCACTTTGAAAGCAAAGACGCGCTTATTTGTGCTTGTTTAGTCTCACGTGACATCTGCTTTAACGCTTGGCTTAAAAAAATATGTATACAACCAAGTGCTATGTTAGTCGCACAGGCAATTTTTGCCGGACTGAAAAAGTGGATTAATAATGAGGTTTCAGAGTTAGGGTGTTTTAATGGCTGTTTTTTTATTAATACTGCAGCTGAGTACCCTGTAGAGAACGACCCTATTGCCAAACTTTGCAAACAGCACAAGCAAGCGAACTTTGAGATCATACTATCAGCTCTTTTAGAAACACCTGAATTTGCTCACAATAGAGAAAAAGCAATTGAAGCCACGCAACACTTACTTATTTTAAAGGAAGGTTATATATGTAGAGCGAGGGTGATGCATGATGTAACAGTGACTCCACCTAGTGATAATATTTTAAAAGCGATAGTAGCGGTTAGTTAAATAGGTAAATACAGTATAAAAAAAGCGGCTAAATAGCCGCTTATTAACTAAAAAATGGCTGCATTATTCAAAAAATAATGGTTCACGCTGTTTTTTGCCTACTTCGTTCATGGTGGCTGCGTCGAACAAACGGCCGTTGATCATGGTGTAATCAATTTTGTCTGAATCACGAATGTTTTTCAGTGGGTCGCCATCAATAACCATTAAATCTGCCAGTTTACCGACCTCTAATGAACCCACATTTTTATCTAGGCCTAAATATTTTGCCGGATCGAGTGTCGATGCTCTAATTGCTTCCAGTGGCGTCATGCCGCCTTGGGCAAACATCCACATTTCCCAATGCGCACCTAACCCCTCACGTTGACCATGCGCCCCCAAATTAACAAGTACACCTAAATCTTGTAACTCAGCCGCTACGCGAGCATTGTTAAAGTGATTATAGTGATGATCGGGTGCTTTAACTCGGCGCATTGAGCGCGGTAATAATTGGTTTTTAGGCACAAATTTACTTAAACGTGGATGATTCCATACGTCCGTTTTATCATACCAGTAGTTTTCACCCCAAATACCGCCATAGGCAACCACCAATGTAGGTGTGTAACCTACATCACTTTGTGACCATAGCTGCTTAATATCGTCATAAATATGTTCAACAGGAATTGAATGTTCAATACCTGTATGACCATCGACTACCATGCTCAAGTTATGTTGTAATAATGACCCCCCTTCAGGGACTACCATCATTTCAAGCATTCGCCCTGCTTCTATAACTTGCTGACGCTGCTCTCTGCGCGGTTGGTTATAAGATTTAACACTAAACGCACCCACTTTTTTAAGACGCTCTAAATGAAATTTAGCATCATCTAATGAGTCAATATGCGAGGTATACCCAGGCATATTCGCGCCGTATAAAATAGTACCGGTAGAGAAAATACGCGGACCAACGATCATCCCCGCTTTTTGCATTTCACTCGCGGTAAATATTTCAGTGGTATCGTTTGATGGGTCGTGAATAGTAGTAACACCCAGCGCAAGACCTGCTAAGTTTTTCCAGTTTTGCTGCGGGATAATTTCATCACTGGCTTGTGAGCCATGAGCATGGGCATCTACAATGCCAGGCATAATTGTTTTACCTGTTACATCAATGACCTTTGCCCCCTTAGGAATACTCACATCAGCAGCAGTGCCAATGGCTTTGATATGTTTGCCATCGGTAATGATCACGCCATTTTCAATGACCTTTTCACCCTCCATGGTAATAATTTTAGCGCCAGTTAATGCAATCATGCCCTGCGGTTCAGCCATTTTTTTACTAAAGCCGATATTAGTCCCGCTTTTTACTTTAACGTCTTTATCATCTGCTTTATTAATAGCAAACATACCCTCTAAACTGGCATGGTAAAGCTCAGGCCCCAGTGTCCAATACAGTTTATTGCTGTTGGCACTCCAGCTAATGTTTTCACCGGCGCGTACAGATAGCTGCTCAATTGGAAATTGACTGTCTTTGGGCCCAATATTTATCGTTTTGCCGCGCTCTACAAATGGAGTAACAAATACTTTAAAGCGCTCAGCAAAAGCTAAATACTCACCATCAGGAGAGACTCTAAATTCAGTGGCGTGCTCTGACTCATACAGTTTACGTACTTTTTTACTTTCAAGCTCTACCACACTTAATGTCGGCTTAGGCCATGGGCTCATAATATAAACACGATCGTTGGCACTGCCAAACTGAGGTTGATAGCCACTTTTAGAAATGAGCTCACTTTTTCCGCCTTTAGCACTAACACTGTATACCCCAGGATACAGTGACCACTTAGGGTTTAAAATGCTGCCGCCGCTGGCTTTACGATACACCACGGTTTTGCCATCTGGACTAAATGTTGGCTCTACGTATTTTCCCGGCTCTTGTGTAATAGTGTCGCCACGACCACTGCGTGCAGAGACGACACGCACGGTGCCTTGTTCGTTATCATCCCACGTGGTGTAGACAATGTTTTTGCCATCACGAGAATACTGCGGGAATAACTCATAATGATCGGTTTGCTTAGTTAAGCGCTTTATTTTTCCTGATTCTAAATCGCGCTTGTAAATATAACCAAGCGCTTCAAAAAGTGCGGTTTCACCATCAGGGCTAATTTGCACATTACGCAGCATTTTTACATCAAACTCATCAGTGTCGATATTTTGAGTAAAACGCACTGCTTTTTGAATTTTTTTCGTGGTGTCTACTTTAAATGCAATATCGCTAACTGATTTATCATCGACATTGAGTTTATGAAGGGTGCCACCAGCCCAAAATACCAGCTCTTCGTTATCTGGGGTCCACGCAATAGTCGGATATACGCCATGAATCGCCCACGTTTCTTGCATATCGCGCTCTAGCTTGTCGTATAGCTTAGTATGCTCACCACTGGTTAAATCATATAAGTACAGGCTGGTTTGAAAGTCATCACGCTTTATGTACGCTAGTTTTTTACCATCTGGCGACGGCGTCGGTCTTATTGCCCCGCCCATGCCACTTATAATGGTTTCTATGTCGCCTGTTTCACGGTCATAACGCTTAATTTTATAAATACCGGCAACAGAGTCTTTTGAATAATGAAAAGTTTTACCCGGGGTTGCATCGTGAGAAAAATAAACATACCGACCATCCGGTGAAAACATGGGTTCACCTAAATCTTTTTGATCGTTTTCACGTTTAGTCAGTTGCACCCCTTTACCGCCGGCTTTGTGATAAAGCCAAACTTCACCCGCACCTAGCGAGCGACTGGCGGTAAAATGCTTACGTGCAACTAAATAATCGCCATCAGGGCTCCACGCAGGGCTATTGAGTAATCTAAATGTTTCGTCAGTGACGGCGGTTTGGTTTTCGCCGTTAACATCCATTATCCAAATATTGTCACCACCGCCTTGATCTGATGTAAAAGCAATGTGCTTGCCATCTGGGCTAAAGCGCGGCTGCATTTGCCATGCAATGTCTGAGGTTATTTTAGTCGCTTTACCACCACTCATTGGCATGGTGTAAATATCGCCCAGTAAATCAAATACTAAGGTTTCTCCGTCAGGACTTATATCGACATTCATCCATGTGCCTTGCTCTACACTAATAGATGCATCAACAAATTGCCCTTTAGGTGAATCAACTTGCCATTTTTTTTCATCCGTTTGCTCTGCGTGTGCGTGGCCTAATGCCAATGAAACTGATAACGCGAGTGCTGTTTGCAGCATTTTTTTCATGCTTATCTCACTTATTATTGTTGCTGTGTGTTGATCTATTACATGATTGCAACAAAAACGCCAGCAAGTTACCAGCGTAATAGGATGAAGTGCATAAAATCAGTGCCAAACAATAGGATCAAATTGATAAAAATCCACTAGCAAATGGTAAATTTCAGGGTCTTCACGGCGTAAATCGGCAGGTTTCTCTAAGAATGTTTCGGTGATCACCGCAAAAAACTCAGCCTCATTGGTGGCTCCATAGCTATGTATTACATGCGGCATACTATATGCAACATGGGTTTTTAACTGCGAAAACGCTCGGCTAAACACTCGCCCCCATTGTTGGTATTTTGCCTGTGATGCAAGTAGTGGCGTGCCGGTGGTTTTACCGGTTTCTTGATCAAGTTGATGTGCAAATTCATGAAACACTAAGTTATGCCCATCACTGGGTAAGCGGTTGCCCTCAAGCACATCATGCCAGCTAAGCACCAATGTTCCCCCCGGCCACGATTCACCTTGCCTTACTGTATTATGAAAACTGACAAGGCCTGCGTTATCGCGGCTTGATTGGGGCGCGTAATACGCGCTGGGGTAGAGTAAAATTTCTTTTACGTTTTTATACAAAGGCCAAGGCTTGTTAAGCACCAGCAAGCAGGCATCGGCGGCAATAATGAGTTTCATTGCCTCCGTTAGTTGCAACCCATCGCAGCCAACAAAACGCTTTTCATTTAAAAACCACACAATATGGGATGCTAACTTGGCTCGCTCTGCATCGGTCATTTTGTTGTATATGGGCATAGCACGCAGTAACAACGTGTGTTGTTGCTCACTTAACAATAAATCACTGTATTTACGGTGCCACACGGCATTTTGAATATCAGGCCAGCGCCAAAACATTATAATAAATACAATTAAAACAAAAATTAATAGCCCATTTATCATTGGGTCGTCCTAAATCAAACCATTTAGCTTTAACGCCAAAATACTGCGCCCGTATTATTAAAATAGTAATGGGTGCAGTGAGGCTGTTTTTCAATCACATCACTTCAGTTCGATTTCGGCCATTGTTTTTTGCCTTATACAAAGCTTGGTCAGCCCGTGATAATAATCGGTCATAATCATCAACATCACCAGAGTCAGAAACACCAAAACTCACGGTTACGCTGAGGCCTTCTGCGATATTTGAAAAGTTTTTATTTTCAATACATTTGCGTAACTTCTCGCACATTTCTTGTGCCTGCACTGCACTCGTATCAGGAAACACAAAAGTAAACTCTTCGCCGCCCCAGCGAGCTACCTCTTGCTCACCTTCGCAGTGCGCTTTAAGAATGTTAGCTACTTCACATATAACCTGATCACCTATGAGGTGTGACCAACCATCGTTAATCCGTTTAAAGTGATCAATATCCATAATAGCGATAGCAAGTGATTTATTACATGCTTTAAAGTCTAAAAAGTTATCCGCCAGCCATCCATCAAATGCGCGGCGATTCGGTAAATCGGTAAGCTGATCGTGTGTGGCTTGATACGCAAAGGCACTGGCTTGCTCTTGCAGTGCTTGCGTTTGCTTCACCACTCGACTCGTTAATTCCTTTTCAACTTGTTTATAACGATATAAGCGGTAGCGATAAGCGCTATATATCACCACCACAAAAAGAAAAAACATAAACAACTTAAAGCTTGTTTTTTGCCAAAAGTGCGATTGAATTTCAAAGTTAACGACTTTGTGATTTTGTTGCCAATCAGTATTTGGATAGGCTGCACGTACAGCAAAAGAATACTTGCCCGCAGGTAAGTTAGTGTATTCAGCAGTCGCTATGTGTTGACGGTTGATCCATTCGTTATTAAAGCCTTCCAATTTTGTTTGAAAGTTTAATCGCTGCGGCATAATAAAGCTCAGTCCCGCGTATTGAAATGACAAGCGCGTCACCCCTGGTGGTAAAATAATAGTTTCACCGTCTATAGGTAACGACGTTGGTTTACCATCAACAGAAAAGCTTTCAACAATTGTTGGTAACGCTATTTTAGTGGCTTCTTTTAAGCGTTCCGGTTTTACTGTACTCACCCCTTTTGCGGTAGCAAACCAAATTGTGCCATCTGAATGAGCGGTTGCAGAGGGGGTTGAACCGCCATTTGCTTGTGCACTGAGCATGCCATCACCCTCATCGTATAATTGAAAGGCGAGCGTACCTCTATTGTTAGATTTTGAATCAAGCAGCTCATTTACCTGCTTATAATTGACTTCAATAATGCCACGGTTACTTGATAGCCAAAGTGAGTCTTTAAACGGCACAATTTGAAAAAGCTTATCAACGGGTAAACCTAATTCACGCCCTAAAATAGTCATCTTTGCGTTTGAATGCTGATAACGAACTAAGCCGCGATCGGTAGCCATCCACGTGTATTTATCGTCAATGTAAAAGCCAAACGCATATTGGGCGGCAAATTCAGCAGGAAACTCAACAGGATTAAACACGTCAGTTTGAGTGTCATAAACCACGACCCCATTACCGGTTCCTACCCAAATATTAGCTGAGTTATCTTCACTCAAGGCTAAAATAAACCCACTCGGCAGCTCTTTTTCATTAGTAAATTGGTTTAAGCTACCGTCGGTATTAACGCGTGTCAGCCCCATGGCCGAGCCTATCCATAAGCGATTTTTTGAATCAAAAAGTAAAGATCTTACTTCATTACTACCTAAGCCATTATCACGGTTTAAATAAGGTATGAGTTCGTTATTAACCACTTTTAAAACACCCGAGGTGTATGTGCCTACCCAGACATCACCTTGGTTTTGCTCTAGTAAGCTTAATACTGAATATGGCGAGCCTTGTTTAGTGCCTTTAATATGGCTGATCTGATTGTTTTGCAGCCGATCTAAGCCTGTGCTTCCGCCTATCCATAAACTGCCATCAGAATGTGACAATACCGTACGCACATAATCGCTAGATAAGCCTCGCTTTTTGCCCCACGATGAAAACGGCGCTTCTCTTAACCTAAATACACCAGCATTGGTGCCTACCCAAATACTATTTTCTCTGTCTTGTAACAAAGAAAGAATACGGTTGGCGGGTAAACCATTTTTAGCATCTAATTGCTCTAAACCATCGACGCTAAGCCTAAAAACACCTTTATTAATGGTGCCAAACCACAGATCCCCATGATCATCTTCTAACAAACTGGAAATAGATTCCGCGTCGAGTTGTGGGTGAGGCGATTCAAATAGCTCGCCATTAAGGATTCGTGCCCCTCTTTCACTTCCTATAATGAGTCGACCTTCACGGGTGATTAATAAGGTATATACGGGAGCATCTGGTAACCCTTGTTGTGGCGTCATCAAAGTGGGTTTGTAGTTGACTATTTTATACAGGCCATCACTGGTTGCTGCCCATATAACCCCCTTGGGGTCTTCAATGATTCGATACGCACTGACATTTTGTATTATTGGGATGTCTTGAGTGCTACTAGCTGAACGATAAAACACACCATCATTCTCAAGCGCTAGCCACAAGTTATCATTTTTACTTTTAAATATATGATTAACCATAGCTTGGGCAGGTGGTTGCGTGTC
The DNA here is from genome assembly GCF_000518425.1 of Pseudoalteromonas sp. 23_GOM-1509m. Classification (NCBI taxonomy): domain Bacteria; kingdom Pseudomonadati; phylum Pseudomonadota; class Gammaproteobacteria; order Alteromonadales; family Pseudoalteromonadaceae; genus Pseudoalteromonas; species Pseudoalteromonas sp. 23_GOM-1509m. The sequence goes on along the minus strand of NZ_KI912432.1, from coordinate 87,550 downwards.
CCATTGGCGATGTTGATATAAGCTAATACCGCCGCGCGCCCCTGCAATAAGTAAACCGCTATCAGATGTAGGGGTTAGCGCACGTACGCCTGAGTCAGGCAAGTCAGTAATTTCGGAGCGAGTAAATAACTTAAACTCTTGGCCATTGAAGCGGGCAAGTCCTTCCCAAGTACCCACCCATAGATACCCATCTTGTGTTTGTGCAAGGCTATTAATGCTATTGTGAGGAAGACCCGTACGTGTATTCCAAGTTTCAAAAAAATAATCACGTAACGGCAAACGAGTCTGCTGTTGTGCGTCAACAGAAAAAATCACCAACAAAATACATAAAATCACTAAGCGATTCATCAGATATTGCCTTTATAATTATAATTATTAATTTTTATATTTGGGTAAGTTTAGAGTGACAATTTAAGTTAAAAGCACTGCTGGCAAATAATAACATAAAATTTACAACTTTTTCATTAATTATTATTACATAAATTATCAAATGTATACTGCAATTGCTTTATAAATTTAGCGACATGAAGCCCATCCAACAACGCATGATGAACATCAATAGCAAGCGGCATTTTACCTGTCTCAGTGTTGTATTGGCCAAACACAAATTTAGGAATACCATTACTTTGACCGTGGGTAAATGCATGCGAAAAGCTGCTAAAGTTTAACCAAGGTAATACAGAAACATGAATTAAATCTGCTTGCCCTTCAGTTGCTGCAAACGCATCAGAAAACAGTGGGTTTAATTTTGTGGTATTGCTAATAGCTTTCGCCTCACTGGCAAATTCATTTAACGACCCGTGTAATTTAAAATAACTAAAGCGAAACGACTCATCATCGGCAAGCTCGACTACACTTGCCCGCGTAGCACTTAAGTAACAAGGTTTTTGGTTAATAATGCGCAGCATCATCGGCTCATACTGATGACAGACTTTTAATAAGCAATAAATATAACTATGAAAAAAAGCAATATTAGCTTGTTTACAGGCGGTATATAACTTTTTCGCATTCAGTTGTACGCACACATTAAAATAAGGCTGAGTGAACTGCTGAAATAACTCAAAGTGTTGCTTTCGAGGCCATTGCTCAAAATCAAGAGGGGTAATAGAAAAATCAGTAGAGGACATAAAATATAGATAAAGTGTAAAACTAAATTTTACCGTGCTTTATCTATATTCGCATTAACTAAAATGACGCTTTGGGTGTAGTTATACCAAAGTCTTACATAAGGTGTAAAAAAGGAGCGTATTTCGCTCCTATTTTAAACCGAGTGGAAACTTAAAGTCCGTTTTCAATAATTTCTTGTGCCAGTTCATCGGCAATTAAATGCGTTGATTTTTGCTCTTTTTCACTACGGGTAAAAATTTCACTAAGTGTATCGTAAATTCTTTCTACGTGTTTATTAGAAGCCTCTTTACTGTAACCCTCTGGTGCAGTTTCGTAATAAACGTTAATAATACCACCTGCATTTATTACATAATCAGGCGCATATAAAATACCTTTTTCACGTAAAATTTCACCATGGCGTGATTCAGCAAGTTGATTGTTTGCACAGCCTGCTACTATCGTTGCTTTTAAGCGTGGGATTGTTGTGTCATTAATAGTGGCACCTAATGCACAGGGTGCATAAACATCCACATTTAGGTCGTATATTTCATCAATACCAACTGCGGTTGCGCCAAAATCATTTACTACACGTTCTACTGCAGCTTGATTAATATCGGTAACAAATAACTCAGCACCGGCTTGTGCTAAATGTTTACATAATCCATAAGCTACTGCACCTAAACCTTGCACCGCAACTTTAATACCAGAAAAGTCTTTAATACCGCGTTGATGGTTAAGCGCTGCTTTCATGCCCAAAAACGTACCATAGGCTGTAAACGGCGAAGGGTTACCACTTTTTCCTTCAAGGCCTAGCACGTAATTTGTTTCTTTGTTCATTAACGCCACATCATCACAGGTAATGTTTACATCTTCTGCTGAGTAATAGCTACCATTTAGTCGCTCTAACTGGCGACCAAATGCGCGAAATAACTGCTCAGATTTGATTTCTTTGGCATTACCAATAATAACCGATTTACCACCACCAAATGGCAAGCGTGCTACGGCATTTTTATAGGTCATCCCTTTTGATAAACGCAGCACATCATATACTGCGTCTTCATCGTTAGCATAATCCCACATTCTACAACCGCCTACCGCAGGGCCTAAGTTTGTGTTATGTACCGCAATAATGGCCTTCAAACCAGACGCTTTGTCTGAACAAAAAACCACTTGTTCATGGTTATCAAATTCAACTTGATTAAATACAACCACTTTAAATACTCCGAAAATAATGGGCCCTTTTGGGCAAGCACGCTACAAATTGTCGAGACTTTATCACTTCAGTTAATGGTTCGCCACACTATGAGTAGATAAACCAAATAAAGCGCGTCAAAGTGAAAAATAAAATGACTTATCGTTAAAAGTAAGCATAAAAATTCCAAAAATAACCATTTGATTAAGTATAAAAGCTAAAAACACCATCGCAATTAAAGCTTACGCTTACGTGAACGTCACCTTGCAGTTATTTGTAAACTTAACCATACACCCTAAAAAAGTATACTACAGCTTAAAATACAATGGCTTATACACTAATTGCCTACGCAGCATAAACTGGTCTGAGGTGTATAAGTCTTTGCAAATGTAAAAGTAAATAAAAAAGCGAGCACACAGTGCTCGCTTATATGATTGCTTTTTAAGTAAAAATTTACTTCATTTTGCTGTCTAGCTCTTCAATTTTTGCTTTCCAAATAGCAGGGCCTTGGGTGTGAGCATTTGCTCCTTCACTGTCTACGGCAACTGTTACTGGCATATCTTCTACTTCAAATTCGTAGATAGCTTCCATACCTAAATCTTCAAAGGCAACAACACGTGCTTTTTTAATAGCTTTAGATACTAAGTAAGCCGCACCGCCTACCGCCATCAAATACACTGACTGGTGCTTTTTAATAGACTCAACCGTTGCAGGGCCTCGTTCAGCTTTACCTATCATACCCACGATGCCGGTTTTTTCTAACATCATATCGGTAAATTTATCCATACGTGTTGCCGTTGTGGGACCCGCTGGGCCTACTGCTTCATCGCCTACTGCATCCACAGGGCCAACGTAATAAATAAACTTGTTATCAAAATCAACACCTTCAGGTAAACCTTCCCCTGAGTTGATCATATCTTGCAGACGTTTATGAGCAGCATCTCGACCCGTTAAAATAGTACCTGAGAGTAAAACGGTTTCACCCATTTTCCATTCTTTAGTGTCTTCTTTAGTAAGAGTATCTAAATTAACACGGCGTGTGCCCTCACCCACTTCGAAAGTCACTTCTGGCCAATCTTCTAATTTAGGTGCTTTTAAATTCGCAGGACCTGAACCATCAAGGGTAAAGTGAACGTGGCGCGTAGCAGCACAATTTGGGATCATAACCACTGGCTTTGAAGCCGCGTGAGTTGGCGCCGTTTTAATTTTAATATCAACAACCGTGGTTAAACCGCCAAGGCCTTGCGCACCAATACCTAGTTTATTCGCACGTTCAAAGATTTCTAAACGCAGCTTTTCTTCTGTTGTTTCTGCGCCGCGCTCAATTAGTTCATGAATATCAACCGGATCCATTAATGACTCTTTGGCCATTACCGCTGCTTTTTCTGCCGTGCCACCAATACCTATGCCTAGCATGCCTGGTGGACACCAACCCGCCCCCATTGTTGGTAGCGTTTTTTCTACCCACTCAGCCACATCGTCAGATGGGTTTAACATCACCATTTTACTTTTGTTTTCTGAGCCGCCGCCCTTAGCAGCGACCATCACTTCGACTTTATCGCCTGCAACTAAGTCAATGTGAACCACTGATGGCGTATTATCTTTAGTGTTTTTACGTGTTCCCGCAGGATCTGCAACAATCGATGCACGTAAAGGGTTATCTGGATTTAAGTACGCACGACGCGTTCCCTCATCAACCATTTGTTGTACTGTTAAGTCGGTTTTATCCCAATTAACATCCATCCCTACTTTTACGAAACAAGTGATGATCCCGGTATCTTGACACAGTGGGCGCTTACCTTCTGCCGACATACGCGAGTTAATTAAAATTTGCGCAATCGCATCTTTAGCGGCTTTACTTTGTTCTTTGTTATACGCTTTCTCTAGTGCTTGAACAAAATCAAGAGGATGGTAAAACGAGATGTATTGCAAGGCATCTTCAATGCTATCAATAAAGTCTTGCTGACGAATTGTACTCATAGTGGTTCCTTAAGTTGTTGTTACTCACGCAGCACGTAAGCGATATCAAACCCGTGACGGTGGTTCGAACTGTTTTCAACTACAGCGCTCACTAAACGCTGCCAAATAAATTTGACTTATGATACCCTCCCAGCCCGTTTGGAGCCAGTTCTTATAGGGGTAGTAAATGCTAAACAATAAAAAAAATTGTGTTGAATTAGCCATATCACAAAATTGTATTGAGGTATTTTCGCATTTTGCTCATTTGCCTTACGCCATTTTATTAGATTCGGGTGATAGTGATCACATAAACAGTCGTTTTGACATTATTGCGATTGACCCCCAGAGAACCCTTGAAGTCGAAAATAATCAAAGCGTTTTTAATAACCAGCCAAACATAAAAAGCTGCTTTGAAATAATGAATAATGAACTGGCAAAGTTAGACAGCACTAAAGCTGCCAACAACTTACCTTTTAATGGTGGCTGGCTGGGTTATTTTGGCTATGACTTAGGCCGTACTATAGAGCAACTACCAAGCAGCGCTTTACACGACATAAATTTACCGCAAATGGCGGTTGGACTTTACCTCGATGCACTGATTTACGATAAACAACTGCGCACGTGGTTTTATGTTTCGCAGCCCAATGTAGACCGCCTTTGGCTATATCAGCAATATTTAGCGCAACCACCTAAACATGAAAGCTTTTCGCTTACATCACCGTGGCAGTCAAATATGAGTCAGACTAGCTATAGCGAAAAGTTTGCCGCGATTGAAGAATACCTAAAAAGTGGTGATTGCTATCAAATTAACTTAGCGCAGCGTTTTAGCGCACATTACCAAGGCTCGCCTTGGAGCGCCTATGTTAAATTAACTCAGGCTAATAAAGCGCCTTTTTCTAGTTTTATTAATCATCCTCAGGGCGCTATTTTGTCAATCTCACCCGAGCGTTTTATTGCAGTACACGACAATAAAGTAGAAACAAAACCCATTAAAGGGACTTTACCTCGCAAAGCAGATGCCCTTGAGGATGCAAAACAAGCGACCTTGCTGGCAAATTCGAGTAAAGACCGCGCCGAAAATGTCATGATAGTGGACCTGCTGCGAAATGATTTAGGAAAAGTCGCTAAACCGGGCTCGGTTATTGTGCCCTCATTATTTGCTATTGAAAGTTTTCCGGCGGTACACCATTTAGTGAGTACGGTCACCTCAACCCTTGATGAGGGTAAAACAGCGGTTGATCAACTGGAAGCTGCGTTTCCCGGTGGTTCAATTACAGGCGCACCAAAAGTCCGTGCCATGGAAATAATAGAAGAACTAGAACCACATAGACGTAGCATTTATTGTGGCTCTATTGGTTACATTAGTGGCTGCGGCAATATGGATACCAGTATTACTATTCGAACTTTAGTCACACATCAACAACAAATATATTGTTGGGCTGGGGGTGGTATTGTTGCTGATTCAAAAGTCGAATTGGAATATCAAGAAACTTACGATAAAGTAAATAAAATACTTCCTATATTAAATGAAGGTCGCTTTGAATAGTGAAACCATTTCGGCTCGTTTTCAATTAAACCGCAGTTTAGCCGTGGATCAGCTCAAAGATAATAAAAAAAAGCGCGCAAGCGCAGTAATGCTGCCATTGATTGATATAGATAACGAAGCACATATTTTATTGTGTAAGCGACCAACCTACCTTCATCACCACCCTGGGGAGATTTGTTTACCGGGCGGCAAGTTTGAAATTGATGATGTTAACCTACGCACCACCGCACTGCGTGAATTACATGAAGAGCTTAATATTGCCCCGCAAAATGTCCATGTGTTAGGTCAGTTACCTGAATATTCAACCCTGACCGGATTTACTATACGCCCCTTTGTAGGCTTAATTAAAAAAGAAACAGTGTGGGAAAACGACCACAACGAAGTGCAAGCTAGCTTTTTACTCTCTATAAAAGCGCTGAATAACGCGGCTAACTGGCAACCTTTGCCCTTTGAACGAGGTGGAAAAATCATTACCTTAAATGGCTTTATCACCCCACATGGGCTTTTGTGGGGAGCCACAGCCAGCATTATTAAAAACTTTACAAAACAACTCGCCATACCAGTTTAAATCTTTACTAATAAGGGTTACACACCTGCGTTTCCACGTTATTATAGTCGACCGTTCAAAGAACAGCTTAATGCTGAGAAAACTAAGTAGAGACACACATTATGATCAGTGCATTTGATATGTTTAGCATTGGTATTGGCCCTTCATCGTCACATACCGTTGGCCCAATGCGTGCATCACGCTTATTTGTTAATGACCTAAACGAACAACAACTATTAGCAAATGTGACCGATGTAAAAGTAGAGCTTTACGGCTCGCTTGGCCAAACAGGTGTTGGCCACGGCTCTGGTAAAGCAGTGATACTTGGCTTAGCAGGGTATGATCCTGAAACCATTGATGCCGATTTAGTGGATGACATACTCGCTAAAATTGAAAAAGAACAGGTTATTTACCTAAACCAAACTCACAAAGCTAAATTCCCTAAGCAAGGCGCGATTGTTTTTCATCGCAGAAAGACACTCCCTAAACATTCCAACGCAATGGAAATTATTGCCTATAACAATGGCGAAAAAGTATATAGCAAAGTTTACTACTCTATTGGTGGCGGATTTATTGTTACTGATGAAGAGTTTGAAAAAGAAAAACAAGCCGCCTTAGATATCCGTGAAGAAAACCCAGCCCCGTTCCCGTTTGGCTCGGCTAAAGAATTACTCGAAATGTGTAAAGAGTCGGGTTACAGCGTATCAACGTTAATGATGAAAAACGAAAAAACGTTACGCAGTGAAGAAGCCATTAAAGATGAGCTATTTAATATTTGGCAAGTAATGAAAGCCTGTATTGAGCGAGGTATGCGCACCGAAGGTATTTTACCTGGCGGATTAAAAGTAAAACGCCGTGCGCCAAGCTTATATTTAAAGCTTAATGTAGAAGTCAGTAACGATCCGCTGCGCGCCATGGACTGGGTTGATTTATTCGCATTAGCTGTAAACGAAGAAAATGCAGCCGGAGGACGTGTAGTAACTGCCCCCACAAATGGCGCAGCCGGAATTTTACCTGCAGTATTAATGTATTATCATACTTTTATTAAAGAAGTAGACCGTGATATTGCTACCCGCTACTTATTAACTGCCGCTGCAATAGGCATTTTATATAAAAAGAATGCCTCTATTTCTGGTGCTGAAGTGGGTTGCCAAGGCGAAGTCGGTGTTGCTTGTTCAATGGCCGCAGGCGCACTTACTGAAATTGTTGGTGGTAACGTTGTACACGTAGAAAATGCCGCTGAAATTGGTATGGAACATAACTTAGGGTTAACCTGTGACCCTGTTGGCGGCTTAGTGCAAGTCCCCTGTATTGAACGTAATGCAATGGGCGCTATTAAAGCAATTAATGCGTCGCGCCTTGCTATACGCGGTAGTGGTGAGCAAAAAGTATCGCTGGATAAAGTAATAAAAACCATGCTCGATACGGGTAACGATATGAAAACAAAATACAAAGAAACCGCTCGCGGTGGACTGGCCGTTAATATTATCGAGTGCTAATTAACCTGAACTCTGGTTAAGAGATTTACTAACATATTGGATCAAAATGATATTTATGTTTATTTTCTCTAGCTAGAGATTTTTAGTGAAAACAAGGCGAAATTACGCGTCAATAGCTAGCCTATTGCAAGTAAATTCAACGCAGTTAGCGCTGAAAATAGCTGCTTGAGATGGATTTATTATCCACAGTTCAGGTTAATTACATAGCACAAAAAAGCCGCTTAGTTGCAAAACTAAGCGGCTTTTCATTGCTGTTTATGGCGGTTACTTAACCGGCAATTCAATATCAGCAAATAACTTATCAACATCTTCTTGATTACGCAGTAAACTCGCACGCTCTACTCGCTCTTTAGTTAAATGCGGTGCAAAACGTTCGATAAAGTCATACATGTAGGTGCGTAAAAAACTGCCCTTTCTAAAGCCAATTTTAGTCGTGCTCGCCTCAAATAAATGGCTAGCATCAATGCACACTAAGTCGCTGTCGTTTACCTGATCAATTGCCATAGATGCAACCACACCCACACCTAGCCCTAAACGCACATACGTTTTAATGACATCGGCATCGGTGGCAGTAAATACAATATGTGGCTCTAATCCGTAAGCATTAAATGCTTTGTCGAGCTCCGAACGACCTGTAAAGCCAAATACGTAAGTAATGAGTGGGTATTGGGCTATATCAGCCACTGTTAAATTATCCACTTTTTTCGCAAGGGGATGATCTTTAGCAACCACAATACTACGATTCCAATGGTAGCAAGGCAGCATTACTAAATCTGAATATAAATGAAGCGCTTCTGTGGCAATGGCAAAATCAGCATCACCGCGAGCGGCTGCATCCGATATTTGCTGTGGTGTACCTTGATGCATATGCAGTGATACCGCAGGATATTTTTGAGTAAAGCCTTTAATTACACTCGGTAACGCATACCGTGCTTGTGTATGCGTGGTAGCAATATTAAGTTTGCCTTGATCCGGTAAAGTATGTTCATTCGCAACCGCTTTAATACCCTCAACTTTTGAGAGTATTTCGCGTGATATGTTAATGATTTCCTCGCCAGCGCCTGTAACATGAGTTAAATGCTTACCACTGCGGCCAAAAATTTGTACACCGAGCTCATCTTCTAACATACGTACTTGCTTAGAAATACCAGGCTGGGAGGTAAATAAACTCTCAGCCGTAGCTGAAACATTTAATTTATGATTTTGAACTTCTACGATATATCTAAGTTGTTGTAATTTCATGGCTATGTAGTTTCGTTATAATTCACATTGACAGATAAAAGCGCACCCTAACTATAGGTAGCTATATAAAAGGCTGATTAATGTTACATAATATAACAATTAATTTGTTGAAATTTCAGGTTAACACAATAAATAAACTTGAGGTAGCAATGATTATCAGCAATCGAAACATAACATATTAAGATTTAAACGCTTTATGGTGACGCTTTTTTCAGTTAATCTGAGCAAAGTTTCCCACCTTTTATATATTTAATGTAAGATTAGATAATAAGGTTAAGAATTTGAGAATTATAACATGATAGTTTCCATTATAATTGTATTAATTGTTGCACTTATAGTCATTGCACTATGGGTTAGTGCTGTTCAGCAACACAAAGAAAAACAAGAAGCTGAACGACGCAAAGAGTTAACAAAACAAAAAGCAATCATTGAAGAAACCGAAGAAGCATTAATGAATAGCGCCAACATTCCACTTTCAGAGGCAACTCAGCGAATATTACAACGACGAATTCATGATGCGCTCAGTCAAATGGTGTCTATTTCAAGCGGAGGTAGTGGACTAAAAAACCGCTTAAAAGAAGCAAAAGAGCGACTACAAAACCCAATTCAAGACGGTTCAGATGGCTTTGTATTACCAGGCAACGACAAACAACTGATATCGCTGATACAAGGCATTAAAAAGTTACGCACTATTATTCGTTCTGAGCATAATAAAGGCAAAGTAGACAGCCAGGTATTTATTGCAGAAGACAAACGCCTTGAAAAGCTACAACTAAGAATCAACATTGAAAGCCAAATAAAACGTGGGTTATCAGCGCAAACAGCTGGAATGATAGGCTCTGCTAGGCAGTACTTTGAAAAAGCAGCTGCCACACTTAACAGTGTTTCATTTAATGACGATTACATTACGGCAAAACGAGCTGAAGTTGAAGGCTACCTTGAAACGATAAGTAATGAACTCAAGGCATCAAATGCTACATCATTGAAGAAAAAGAACGAACAAGAGCAAGATGATTTAGACGTATTATTTGCACCTAAAAAGAAATGGTAACTCCTTTCTAAATAAAAAAGCCCATGCAGTTGCATGGGCTTTTTTTTGAATAGGATTTTGCCCCACTTTGTGTTTACATATTAGGACATATACACATTCTAACAAGCTGCCTGCATTAAGATAAAAATGCGAACTTAACAATAAACAAGGCAGTTAAAATCCAAACACTAATGCTTACCTGATCTTTTTTGCCACACAGCACTTTTACCGCCGTATAAGAAATAAAACCAAGTGCAATACCGTGTGCAATTGAGAACGTCAGCGGTGTCATTAATAATACAACACTCACCGGAATTGCATCAGTCATGTCGTCCCAATTCACAAACTTTAAGTTTTGTAGCATCAATACAGATACATATAAAATAGCTCCCGCGGTTGCGTATGCAGGCACCATTTGAGCTAAAGGCGCAAAAAACATCATCAGTAAAAAGCAGCAACCCACAACCACAGCGGTCAAACCCGTTCGACCACCAACAGATACACCTGCAACAGACTCAATGTATGACGTGGTTGTTGAAGTACCGAGCATTGCACCTGCAATGGTTGCTGTGCTGTCGGCGCTTAATGCACGACCTAAACGCGGCATATTACCGTTTTTATCTGCTAAACCAGCCTTCTGAGTTACCGCAACTAACGTGCCTGAGGTATCAAACAAATCAACGAATAAAAACGCAAAAATAACACTCAACATCGACAGTTCAAACGCGGCACTAAAGTCCAGTTGCATAAAGGTCGGCATGATAGAAGGTGGCATTGCAATAACACCATGATACTCCACTAACCCCATAGACACAGCAATCGCGGTGACTAGTAAAATACTAATCAGTACGCCACTTTTAAAATCGCGATAAAGCAGTGCAGCAATAACAAAAAAGCTGAAAATAGCCAATAAAGGACCAGGCGAGGTAATATCACCCAACTGCACCAGTGTTGCAGGACTTGATACAATAATACCGGCACTTTTAAGTGCGATGAGAGCTAAAAATGCGCCAATACCCGTTGCTATTGCTTGCTTGAGCACCAGAGGGATTGCATTAATAATCCACTCTCGCACCTTAAATAAGCTTAGAATTAAAAATATACACCCTGACATAAATACCGCACCCAACGCAGCTTGCCAGCTATAACCCATACCTAATACAACACCATAGGTAAAAAATGCATTTAATCCCATACCCGGTGCCAATGCCAGTGGGTAATTGGCCCACAAACCCATAATAAAACACCCTATTGCAGCAGCAATACAGGTGGCAACAAAAGCAGCACCTTGGTCCATACCGGCTTCTGCAAGCATAGCTGGGTTAACGAATACGATATAAACCATCGTAATAAATGTAGTCATACCGGCAATACATTCACGGCGAACCGAAGAATCATTTGCACGGATTTTGAATAAGGCTTCGAGCATAATAAACTTGTGGTTGTAAAAAGTGGCGAGATTTTAGCATAAAAATAACTTTTTACAGGACATTTTACCTTGCTATATACTAAACTAGCTAAGTGATTAAAATAACAAACGAAGTAGCATGATCAAAACGACACCAAGTGGCCAAGACTTAGAGCAACAATTAGACAACATTCTTTCTTTTGTAACGCAACCAAGCGATGCAAATCTCCCTGCGAGCTCTAAAAACACCGATCAAGACACATTAAATAAAGCCCTTTATTACCTTAAAAATGAACAAGGCGCCTTAGCCGCAAAATGGATGCGTTTGGCAGCAATGGCAGGAAATTATCGCGCGCAGTTTTATTTAGGGCTGTTTTTTATAAAAGGGCAAGGTGTGCCGCAAAGTGTATTTCATGGTGCTGCGTGGCTTAGCTTAGCAAGCAGTCAAGGCTATGAACCCGCCATAGAAGCAATGAGCGATATACGAAAACATATTAGTACTAAACGACTTAAAGATGCTCAATGCTACGCAGCCAGCCTGTATGAACAAATTCACCAGTTACAATTTTCACATTTGATCCCTCCTAGTAGCGAAAAATAATTTCACTGCCCAGCAACTCATTTCATCTGTAAATTAATTAAGCGTTTATAGCCAAAACAAGCACGCTTAATTAATTTAAACTACTGTATACCCCCTGTTCATCTGTATTTATTTGCTCCCAGCCTTAAAATTAATTCTGTGGGCATTAACTTTCAATAAAAATTAAACCATTGTTATATATAGATTATTTATATATTTATAGTAACTGTCGCGTTTTAAGATGAATAACTGTACAAAAAAATAGCAAAAAACACTTGCACCAAACAACTGTATAAACTACTGTATGAATGTACTGTATAAAAACCCAGTGAGTGAGAAGATTATGTTACAGCCAATTACCGTAAGAACAGTTAAAAGCTATCAACAAGATGACCAATCAGATTGTGTTAACGTTGTACAAATTGAAGATGAAATTTCAGCAACGTTTGAGTTATTAAAAGTATTACACCAATACAACAGCCTAAACGCATGGACACTGTTAATAGCACCCGATAACGTACCGAGCAAAGCGCTACTTGATTCATGCTCAATTGATACCAGTAAATTACTGGTTATTCGTCAAAAGCATTTAGTTAATTTAGAGTATGTTTTAAGTTCTGCACTTCACAATGGAAATTTTGCCGCGGTGATCACCTGGACTGACATAATAAATAACCAACAACTGTCGCAGTTATCATTAAACTTGAGCCATACGCGCACTAAGTTGTATTGCTTTAGCAAAAAAAGCGCTCACCCTGAGATTTCACTTACGCAATAAGCTTGATAAACTAGCGTTTTAATACACAGTACATTTATCATGACTTCTAACGCCCTATTATGTTTTTGTGGCAGTCAGCAACCTTATGCTGATTGCTGCGAGCCTTTTCATTTAAAAACCAAACAGCCACACACACCAGAGCAACTTATGCGTGCACGCTACAGTGCTTATGCTGTTAAAAACGCGGTTTTTGTTCGTGAAAGTTATGCAAAAGAAAAACAAGCTGAAAATTCAATTTCAGAAATTAAAGATTTTGCAAATAGTTGCCGTTTTATAAACTTAGCCGTATTAGACTCTGGTTATAATGATGAAACAGGATTTGTTACATTTAAAGCTCACTACTTTTATCAAGGTTTATATTGCGAGTTGGCAGAAAATTCAAGGTTTATTAAAGAAGATGGACAATGGCGATATCTTGATGGTGAGATTACACCGGTTGCCGATATTAAAGTAAAACGTAATGATACGTGCCCTTGTGGCAGTAATAAAAAATACAAAAAATGTCATAGTGTATAAACTTCAGCTACAAAAAATGGGCCACAAGGCCCATTTTCAAAAACTACACTAAACGCAAATTAGCGTTTTACTCGCCATCATCTTCATCGAAATCTTGACGCTGTGCAGGTCTTGCTAAAATCTCTAAGTAAAAAGAAGTTAAACCTTGCTTTTCAATTTCACTGATGTGATTGTTAATTTCAGCAACGTGAACCACTTGGGCTTCTTCAGCCGTGTTACCAAACTTACAATCAAATGCCCAGTAGTCGGCATCAACAGGTAAAGTTTTATTACGTTCTCTTTTCAAATATTTTTTCACTTCATGCTTTGCAGCATCAACCATACGAGGGTATTTGATTTTCTCATGATTCAGCGTGAATGTTTTCTTCATTACGTTCCTAATTACCTTGGTTTAATGATAATGGCATTTAATGTCATACCATTTGCGCCATTATAGCAATTGCATTTAAATTTTGGATGCTTTTTTTATATTAAATCAGTTATTAAAATAAAGCACCTATAAAACCAATAGTTACTTACTACTATAAACACAGTTTATTACAATCAAATGGCATGTATAAAGCAGCAATTGAACACATATAATTAGGCACTAAACAAATGTAATGGCTGGTGGATAGCTTCATTTTGTAAATCATCATAAAATGCCACCGCATCCATTTGAGGGTTTGATAACTCGGTGTTGGTATTTTGAATTCGTCGACGTACCGCTAATTCACAGTTATCAATGACAGTCAGTGGAATGTGGTTTTTATCATCACGAATATTAAATGGCTCAGGCTTTAAGCACTGAGTTAACTTTATATCACTCATCCCTACAGCGCTTCCCATTTTTGCTAAAAGCTCTGTGTTATTTTTACCAATTAACATATTAAAGGTATCTGGCGCTAATGGCTGCTTTGGACCTGCGCCAAATTGTTTACGCAGAGCATCTTCATTAGCTTGATAATGCTTAGTGTCACTTTTGGGTAGGTGGAATTCACTAAAATCGAGTGCATCGTGAGAGAGCATTGCTAATAAAAGTGCAAACTCGCCTCGGCGGTTTTCGTGCACACTTTCGTTAAGCCTTGTTTTTAACTGGCTCTCCGTGATTAACAAATCACCAATCTGCATAGACTTTAGCCTATTTAACTAATTAATAAGTATTTATCGGCTAAATTTGAATTTTCTTTAGCTTTTTTCTTTACTTAAATAAGAAGTTTGCTATTATCTGCCGCGTTGCATTGGAGGGGTTCCCGAGCGGCCAAAGGGATCAGACTGTAAATCTGACGGCTCAGCCTTCGCTGGTTCGAATCCAGCTCCCTCCACCACTTCTCTTCTCTACCTTATTTCTTTTTATTCAAATACCCACTGTAAACTCATACCATGATTGTTTAACCAGTTACTTGCTTGTTTATAATCTGAATAAAATAATCCCACACGTTGCCAAAATTGAGCGCTGTGATTTAAATATTTTAAATGTGCTAATTCATGAACAATCACGTAGTCAATGACCCATGTCGGTGCACTTGCCAAGTGTAAGTTGAAGGTTAGTTCACGCCTGCGATTACAACTACCCCAGCGACGTTTATACAATTGAATACGAATATTACTCGGTAGCTTTTCACCCATCAGCTGACAATAATCGTTAACTCGCATTTCAATATAGCTTTCTAATTTCTCATGCAAAAACTGCTCTAGCAAACTTTGATACATTTGCGTTTGATGCTTTACACGTGAAGAAATACTCAGTAACAGCGTTTGGCTTTCATTGTGCTGCTGCCATTGAGTGCGTACTGCGTTTTCAAATTGCACATTAACAGCTTCATTAAATAATTTAATACTCTGGGTTTTGAGTGGAAACTGTCGTGTATCGGCTTGAATTTGTTGCTTATGTAACTGAGCATCAATCCAGTCCTGTTTACTTAACAGCCATTCATTAATTTGTGTTTTCGTTACAAAATGGGGCGCATATACCGTAAGCTCACGTTGTGCGACTTTGATAGCCACTGTTTTTCTTCGCTTACTACGCTTTAAAGTGTAATCCAACAATGAATGCTGCCTATTTATAATTAACCACTGGGTTTTATTTTACCTTGTACCATAACGGCTAATCTATAAATAATCCCTACTAAATGCCATTTTAATAACAATGGATTTAGTGCTACTCAATAAATAGTATGGTTTAGAGCTTAAAACACTTACGTTACTTTTGTAATTTATAACTCAATACCTTGTGATTATTATTGTATTTTATATTAGACTGAATTTAAGAGTTATTATGTGAATGATTGATGTTAGCTAATTTTTTTATAAACGAACCAGATCCAAGCCTAATTATTAATGGTGTATACGACCCAAGTTTAGTGACACTATCTATACTCACCGCAATTTTTGCAGCTTATTTTTCTTTGCACGTTATCGATTTAGCAAATAATACACATTTTAAATCTTATCGAAAGTTAGCCAATATAACCGCAGCCTTAGTCCTTGCCGGAGGGGTCTGGAGCATGCACTTTATTGCTATGCTCGCATTTTCTTTGTGCACTACAATTGAATACGACCCCACACTCACTTTTGTATCGTTTATACCGGCGTTACTGGCATGTACCATTGCTTTTTCTTGTTTGAAAACATATAGCTCTCACCCTCGTATTATCAATTTAATTCTAAGCTCTCTTTTATTTGGCGCGGGTGTTGGCACCATGCATTACAGCGGTATGGCCGCGATGCAATTAAGTCCTTTACTTCGTTATGATCCAATATGGTTTGGCGCTTCAATTGTTGTTGCAGTGCTGCTGTCTTTTATAAGTCTCTATGCACGTTTTCATTTACCAGCACACTTTAAAAAATTAACGCCTGTGCATAATCGTATTATTTGCGCCCTTATTCTTGGCCTTGCCGTGGCTGGTATGCATTATATGGGCATGGCTGCTACGCGATTTATTGCAACAAGCCCGATAATTAACGAGCAAACAAACCAATCACATCTAACCTTTATTGCTATTAGTGTGTCGTTCGCCACGCTTTTATTAACAGCGGTGGTTGTGATCATCAATGGCATGATCCGTTACAGAATGCTGTTGGGGAAAAAATCAGCTGAAGAGTCTCGCCTTGATGCTATTTTATCAACTGCCATTGACGGCATCGTTACTATCAATATCAAAGGCACTATTTTGAGCTTTAATAAAGCCGCAGAAACAATTTTTGGCTGGCAAGATAATGAGGTTATTGGCCAGAATGTAAAAATATTAATGGCTGATGATATTGCTAATCAACACGATGCTTTTTTAAAAAATACAACAAACCATGAGGTAAAACGTGTTATTGGTGTTAATCGCGATGTGTGGGCAAAACATAAAAATGGTCATCAATTTCCAATTCGCTTAGGGATTGGTGAAGTAAAGCAATTACAAACTGAAACATTGTTTGTAGGCTTTATTACCGATTTAACTGAGCAAAGAGCGTTACAACAAAGCTTAATTGAAAAAGAGCGACAATACCGTACCTTAATGAACAATATGCCCGGTGTGGTATTTCGCTGCTTGTTAGATGAACACTGGAGCATGTTGTTTATCAGCCCTAGCGTCTATGAACTAACGGGTTATCGCGCTGAAGAATTTACTGAGCAGCGTATTACCTTTGCCGAGCTTATTGTTAAAGAAGATGAAGCGGCGATTTCTTTAGCGATTGATCAAGCAGTTGCATCGACCAGTCAATACTCAATTGAGTACCGCATTCGCCATCGCAACGGCAATATTATTTGGGTACTCGATCAAGCAAGTATTATCACTAACTCTAAAGATGATACACGCTGGGTTGATGGCGTTTTAGTTGATATAACCAAGCGCCATGAATATGAGCAAAGCTTAAAGCAAGCTAAATACGAGGCTGAAGCAGCCGCGCAAGCTAAACAGTCTTTTATGGCAAATATGAGCCATGAGATACGTACCCCCATGAATGCAATTATTGGCTTTAGTGATATTTTAATGGATAGTCCGCTTAATAAAGAACAACAAAAACAAATTATTACCGTTAATAACGCTGCGCGTTCTTTATTGCATTTACTCAACGATATCCTTGACTCAGCAAAGCTAGAGAAAGGTAAACTCGAAATTCAAAAAGTACATTTTAACTTGCAAGAATTGCTCGATAATATTGTGTCGACATTTTGGCTTGATGCAAAACGCAAAGACTTACAGCTCATTTTAAAAATAGCTGACAATGTAAATCCATTTTATTTTGGTGATGATACGCGTTTACGCCAAGTGCTAACCAATTTAATCGGCAATGCGATAAAGTTTACTGAGCAAGGCCATGTTACTGTTTCGGTTACTCATAAACCCAATCAACCCATTTTATTTGAAGTACAAGATAGTGGTATAGGTATCGAAAAAGGTCGCCTTGAGGCTATTTTTAAACCCTTTGAGCAAGCAGATGGCACCACAACACGCCGATTTGGTGGCACAGGGCTTGGCACAACAATTAGTAAGCAGCTGGTTGAATTAATGGGCGGCAAAATATATGCACAAAGTACCCTTGGTCAAGGTAGCTGTTTTTCCTTTACTGTTGGGCTTGAGGCAGGCGAAAAAAGTCAGGTGCAAGCCATTAGTAAAAACGCATTTAGCTTACCCCCATTAAAAATCTTAGTGGTGGATGATATTGAACAAAATATCGAACTACTCACTATTATGCTTTCCCAAGCAGGCCATCAGGTAAGTAAAGCAAATAATGGTTTTGAGGCCATTGACATGTTTAATCAGCATCGCTTTGATATTATCCTAATGGATATTCATATGCCTAAATGTGATGGGATCAGTGCCACAGCATCAATTCGCTCTTTAGAGCAGCAAAAAAAACTAAAGCACACGCCAATAATTGCCTTAACGGCCAGTGTGCTACAGCAAGATAAGCTAACAGCCAAACAAGCGGGTATGAATGGTTTTACAACCAAACCCGTTGACATAAACCAACTCAACCAAGAAATAGCACGGGTGCTTGGGCTTACTATCAGCCAGTTAGTAACTAACGATCCAATAGATTCAAAACTTCGTATAGATTTTAATAAAGGCGAAAAAATGTGGGGCAGCAAAGAGAAACATCTCAAAGAGGTTGTACTCTTTTTAGCTCAGCATCAAAATAGTATGCAAACCTTGGCGACCACTAAGCTAAACGATAAGCATCATGCTCATATTTTGCATAATTTAAAAGGCCTTGCCGGTAATTTAGCGCTCAATAATTTATCTTACTTAATTGCGCAAGCTGAAAAACAACGTGATATAGCCAGTTATACTCAGTGCATATTAAAATGTCAGCAAGAGTGGCAGCAGCTAGCAGATGAATTATCACACTTACACATTGCTTTTAAAGAGAATGAATTACAAAAAGAAACCGTGTCAGATGCTGAATTTATTCACCAATTAACGCTTTTACTCAGCCAAGCTAAACGAGCAGAGTTGGATGATACGTTATTAAGTTATATTGAAAGAATAACACCCGAACAACACAAAGCTGCTATTTTGAATATTTATGAGCAGTTTAATGACTTTGAATTTGATAATGCACAAACACAGCTCAACGCATTATTAACAACACTCAATAACTAGCTCTTCTGAGGATGACGATGGATCAATCGATAAGTCAGGCGCGAATATTAATCGTCGATGATGAACCTGCAAATTTAAAAGTAATGCGCGAGGTCTTAGCGAGTAACTACCGTTTATCGTTTGCTAAATCGGGGGCTGTGGCACTGCAATTAATAGAAAACGATCCGCCAAAACTCATTTTACTTGATGTAATGATGCCAGATATGAATGGCTTTGAAGTGTGCAAAATTTTAAAAGCTAATCCTAAAACCGCACACATTCCGGTCATTTTTGTCACCGCACTCACGCAAGAACAAGATGAATCGGAAGGGTTTTCGCTAGGTGCGGTTGACTATATAACCAAACCTATTAGCCCTGCGATTGTAAAGGCAAGGGTAAAAACTCATCTTTCTTTAGTACAAGCCGAGCAACTAAAACAAGCACATGTAGATTTAGTTGAGCGATTGGGTCGCGCGGCAGAGTATAAAGATACCGATACGGGTGAGCATATTGCACGAATGAGCCAATACAGCAAAGTACTTGCTTTAGCGTTGGGAATGAACGAACAACACGCAGAATTATTACGCCAAGCTGCGCCAATGCACGATGTCGGAAAAATAGGTATTCCTGATTCGATACTGTTAAAACCTGGCAAATTAACCCCCGACGAATTTGCACACATGAAAGAGCATGCCGCTATAGGGGCTAAAATATTGGCCAACTCACCTTCCCCCTTACTGCAACTTGCCCATGTATTGGCTATTGAACATCATGAAAAATGGGATGGCACAGGTTATCCTAATGGATTGAAAGGCGAGGAAATCTCTATTGAGGGGCGGATTGTAGCGATTGCTGATGTATTTGATGCACTTACATCAAAACGTCCTTATAAAGAGCCGTGGAGCATTGAGCAAACACTAGAGCATATGAAACAACAAGCAGGAAAACACTTTGACCCTCAGCTGGTTGATCTTTTTATTAGCAAAATAGACGCTATTTTAGCGATAAAAAAGGCTCATCAAGAACGCGATTAAATCGTCTCTTTTTTGAACAAATATTACTGCACAAAGTTCAACAGGACCTAGCCTCTTTTGGCATTGTGAGAGCCTAACGCTACAGCTGGAAAATGCTGTTTTATAATGCGGTAGTCATGGGAAGTGATCTCATGGCTATTGCCACTGTTATCTTTAAAATACATAGAAAAAGTCACGCCATGATCAGCCAGTATCGTTTTAATTTCAAGCTGCTCAAAATGTGCTAACCACGCTATAAATTGCTCACCGGTTGCAGCAAAAGCGATTCCTTTACTTCGCCCTGGCGCCTCAAATAAAGCTAAACGTGTGGATGCGTTTTCATCTTCAAGCGTTAAAGGGCCTTTGCCTTCTTCATTCCAAAATGCTAATTCCTCTACTACAGTAAAACCAAGCACCTTTTCATACCAATCAACGGCTTGGGTGAGGCTTTGAACATTTAAATGACAATGATCAATACCGCTCAATTTTGGCCTCACTGTCTTACCCTCCAATTTCAGATTTTAACTGCTCTAAAAAGTCATACATATAATCTGTTCTTCTAAGTGCTTCAGCTTTAGCTGAAGGTGTATTCATACTTTTTGCAATATGCAGCAACTTTATAAAAAAATGATCTAAGGTGTACTGTTTATCATCAGGTTCACGCTCTAAACAAAATGGATCATTAGGATTGTACAAAAGTCGGCTTATTGAGCCCCCCACTTTCATACAACGACTAACACCAATAGCCCCTAAGGCATCCATTCTGTCAGCATCTTGTACAATCTGTGCTTCAACGGTTTTAATAGCAATATTGGCGCTAAAACTATGCGCGGCTATGGCGTGGTGAATATCATCAAATAGCGCTTCATCATAGCCAATAGACGCTAAAAAACTAATCGCTTTATCGGCAGCCATCGTTGAAGCTTTTGCCCTATCGGGATGATTTTTTGCTACGGCCACACAATCATGTAACCACGCAGCAGGTAAAACAACATTCATATTGGCTTTTTCAGCAGTGCATAATTTAACTGCGACACGGACAACGCGTTCAATATGAGTGATATCATGGGCTACATCAGCATGGATAAGCGCTGTTATAAATTCTCTGCATTGCTGATCAAGTTGCTTTAATGAAGGGCTAAGGGCTAAATTGTTCACCGAGCTTCCAAAAATCTATTTAAACGAGGTTATATCCCCTACTTTAACGCGATTTATAAGGCCCTTGCAAAACATTCATTGTATGTTGCGCGTGGCTTGACTAAAATACAGCGCTTATTTATTACTACAGAGAAGCCCTATGTCATCTGCCGTTTACCTGCAAGCTGGTCGCGATAAATCATTAAAAAGAAAACACCCTTGGTTATTTTCTAAAGCCATCAAAAAAATTAAAGGTAAACCTGGATTAGGTGACACGGTAACCATACACGACAGTGAAGGTAAGTTTTTAGCCACCGCGGCTTACAGCCCGCATTCACAAATTCGCGCGCGTGTTTGGAGCTTTGATGAAAAAGAAGTCATTGATCAACATTTTTTCGAGCGTCGCCTACGTCGTGCTTTAGAGGCGCGCAGTCATGCGATTGAAGAAGGTGGACTGACCGGTTTTAGGCTTTGCGCCGCTGAATCCGATTATTTACCGGGTGTTACCATAGATAAATTTGATAACACCTTGGTTTGTCAGTTACTCAGTGCCGGTGCTGAGCGCCACAAAGGTGAAATTGTTGGCGCATTAATGGCTATTTTCCCAGGCTCAAATATTTATGAGCGCTCAGATGTAGATGTGCGTACTAAAGAAGGCTTGGAGCCAATTAAAGGAGTGCTTTGGGGTAATGAACCCACAGCGCCAGTTATCATTGAAGAAAATGGTTTAAAAATTGAAGTTGATATTCTTGAAGGCCATAAAACCGGCTTTTATTTAGATCAACGTGATAGCCGTGCTGCGCTGGAGCGTTTTTCAAAAGATAAAACCGTATTAAATTGCTTTAGTTATACGGGGACGTTTTCTCTTTATGCCCTGCGTGGTGGCTGTAAGCATGTAACCAATGTCGATGTTTCACAACCAGCTCTTGATACAGCAAAGCGCAATGTTGAACATAACAACCTTGATTTAAATAAAGTCGACTTTGTAAAACAAGATGTATTTAAGTTATTGCGCCAATACCGTGAAGACGGCGTGATGTTTGATACGATTGTGATGGATCCGCCTAAATTTGCTGATAATAAAGCGCAGTTAACTGGGGCGTGTCGGGGTTACAAAGATATTAATATGATTGCGATGCAAATATTAAAACCAGGCGGCACACTGCTTACTTTCTCATGCTCTGGTTTAATGGAACAAAATTTGTTTCAAAAAGTGGTTGCAGATGCAGCACTTGATGCAGGTAAAGATTTGCTGATCATGGAGCGCTTAAATCAAGCAGCTGACCACCCTATTGCGGGCAGCTACCCTGAAGGCTTTTATCTTAAAGGCCTTATTTGTAAGGTTTACTAAACACTAATTTTAGTTAAACTCAATAATTTCTAGCCCTGCGGTTATCGTGCCATCCTCTTCTGTGCTGGCACGTATCACCTTTGCAGTGGCTTTTAACGGTGCAATGCTTGGATGGGTTGATGCAATATCAACCGATAAAATTGAGTTAAGCTCTAATAAATCATCGAGCTGCAAGGAGAGCCCTGTTGCACTTAAGTCAAGGCAGGTGCCTGTGTAACTTAGTCCTGCGACGGGCTCAATCGAGGTTAACTTAGCGGGTGTGTTAACCTGCATACGTCTGTAGTTTCGCTTATCTTCAGTAAACATAATTCCCTCTACACAATATTATTAATTTTTTCTCGTAGTACGGCGATAGAAAAAGGTTTTACAACGTAAGCATCACACCCTGAGTCAAAGCCTGCTTGTTGCTCAAGCTCTGACTCAAGTCCTGATATCATCACCACCGGAATGTGTTTTGTCTCTGGCGTATGTTTAAGTATGCGACAGGTATCATAACCATCAAGCCCCGGCATACATACATCAAGCAAAATAATATCAGGCGGATTAGCAATGGCAGATGCTAAACAACTTTTACCAGAATCAGCATAGCTTAAATCAAATGTTGATGCTAACCCTGCTTTGAGTATTTCAAAATTGAAATACTCATCATCAACCACTAACAATTGTCGCGCTTGGTGTTTTAGTAATGAGGACATAGCAATGTCATTTCCTTCTCAAGTTAGTCCCTTAGGGTCTGTTGACCGTTCAAGGTTGAATTTGCAGTAGCCTGTTTGGTATTTAGGCAAGGCAGAGCCTATGTGGTGTAGTTTTTACTTAGCCCACTAGGTTACAAACCTCGCGCCGCGATTAAACCGCCCTTAGTTTGAACAAATTTTAATCCACAAAGGTCAACAGACCCTAGCTTAATAGCGAATAAAGGGATTATTCAATTTCTTTTATCGCATTTAACACACGTTTTGCTGAAATTGGATAAGGTGTACCTAAGGTTTGCGCAAATAAGGATACGCGTAATTCTTGCTGCATCCAAAAAATAGCCTCAACATCATCAGGCAATGGCATTCCTTTAGGGGTTTTATTCGTCAGTTTTTTATATTCTTGCGCCACTTTTTCAAGCTCTAGCACACATAATCTATCACGATTTGGGTCAACGGGTAGCTTTTCTAGTCGTTTTTGAATCGCTTTTAAGTAACGAATTAAATCGCCGAGCTTATCCGCCCCATGCTGGCTCACAAAACCTTTAAAAATAAGCGATTCTAACTGAGATTTAATATCGCCATGGGCAGTGATCATGGTTAAATCTACTCGCCCTTTCATTTTTTTATGCAGCGCATGAGCAATACTCAGTACTTGTTCTACTTGGGTTGCAATTGCTACTACGGTGTCGCCTAATTCGCCGCGAATATGCTCTTTAACCGCTTCAAATGCATCACTTGTACGAATATCACCATATTTAACTAATAGGCTATCAACACCCGATGCGATACAGTCATCAATTAAATCGGCAATTTTACCAAAAGGATTAAAGTACAACCCTAGCTTAGCCTTGTTTGGTAAATTTTGCTGCAGGTATTTAATGGGTGATGGTACGTTTAATAACACTAAACGACGCAACCCCTGCTGGTGCGCTAATTGCGCTTTAATTTCGTTATCGAATAACTCCACTGCCGCCGTTGATTTTTTATCCACCAGCGCAGGGTACGCTTTAATTTCGTACTGACCTTGCTTTTTCACATAGGATGTTGGTAACTCTCCAAAATCCCACTGTGTTAAATCGGTTTTTTCTATGCCTTTGTCGGCGACTTTAGATAAGGTGTCGGTGACCTTGCCTTGTAGCTGCGCTTTAAGTTTAGCTAAATCGAGTCCACGTGCCAGTAGCTTGTCGTGTTCATCGCGCACTTCAAATTGTAGCCTTAAATGCGGAGCAAGCGCAGTTAAATCCCACGCCTCAGGGTCTACACGGACGCCGGTCATACGCAGTAATCGATTGCTTAGCGAGTCGATTAACGAGCCTTGTAATGGCTCTATAGCCGCTAACACCGCATCGGCATAATTGGGCGCAGGAACAAAGTTACGACGCAATGACTTTGGTAATGACTTAATTAACCCACAAATTAACTCATGACGAAATGCCGGTATATGCCAATCAAAGCCACTTTCTTGCACTTGGTTTAAAAGTGCAACGGGTATTTGTACGGCAACGCCATCAACCGCTTGGCCTGGATCAAAGTGATAGGTAAGCGGCAGCATCAAATTATCTTGCTGCCATGTATCTGGGTAGTCAAATTCGGTAATGCTGCTGGCGCCATGTTGCATGAGCTCTTCGCGCGTCATGTGCAGGTAGTGTTTGTCTTGTTGTTTTTGTGTTTTATACCACTTAATAAACGCAGCACGATTGTTAATATCGCTGGGTATTTTCTTCTCGTAAAACTCAAACAAGATTTGCTCATCAACTAAAATATCGCGTCTACGAGACTTGTTCTCGAGCACTTGAATATCTTCAATTAATTCGCGGTTATACGCTAAAAATGCTTCATTTAATCCAAGCTCTTGTTCAACCAGCGCCGAGCGGATAAATAATTCGCGGCTTACTTTAGGATCAATCTTGCTATACACACACCGGCGTTTATTAACGATAAGCAGGCCGTAAAGTGTTTGTTGCTCAAAGGCAATGACTGCACCGGGCTTTTTCTCCCAGTGTGGCTCTGTATAGCTTCGTTTTACCAAATGTTGAGCAAACGGTTCTACGCAGTTCACATCTATTTTGGCATTAATACGGGCATAGAGTTTACTGGTTTCTACCAATTCAGCCGACATCATCCACTTGGGGCTCTTTTTAAACAAGCCAGATCCTGGAAAAATATGAAATTGGCTATTACGTGCGCCTTTATACAGCTGCTTTTCGTCTTTAAAACCGATATGACTGAGCATGCCACTTAACAGTGCTTTGTGAATAAGCTCGCTGTCTGCAACATTCGTGGTGGCTTTCATTTTCATTTCATTACACACAGTGCTGATTTGATAAACGATGTCTTGCCATTCACGAATGCGCATATACGCTAAAAAATCTTTTTGACATAGCTTTCTAAACTGGCTATTGGTCAGCTCACTTTGCTGCTCTTCGAGGTAATTCCACAAGTTTAAAAAGGCGATAAAGTCAGAGTCTGGATCGTCAAAGCGACCGTGTTTTTCATTCGCTGCCTGGCGTTTTTCTTGTGGTCGTTCTCGTGGGTCTTGAATTGAGAGCGCAGCAACAATAATAATCACCTCACGCAATGCACCCAGCTTATGCGCAGTCAGCACCATTTTTGCTAAACGCGGATCCACTGGCAAACGACTCAGCTCTCGACCAGATTGCGTTAAACTGGTTTTTTGATGACGTTTAGCTTCTTTTACCGCTTCTAACTCTTCAAGCAGTGTTAAACCATCGTTAATGTTGCGGCTATCTGGGGCTTGCACAAAAGGAAATTGCGCCATATCACCCAACCCTAATGCCAGCATTTGTAAAATAACTGACGCTAAGTTAGTACGCAATATTTCAGGATCGGTAAATTCAGGACGTGATAAAAAATCGTCCTCTGAATACAAGCGAATACAAATACCCGCTTCAACACGTCCACAACGCCCCATTCGCTGATTAGCACTGGCTTGCGAAATAGGCTCTATGGGTAAACGTTGAACCTTTGTACGGTAACTGTAACGACTAATACGCGCCGTACCCGGGTCAATAACATAACGAATACCTGGCACCGTTAGCGATGTTTCAGCCACGTTGGTTGAGAGAATAATGTGGCGGCGCGAATGCGGCGCAAAAATACGATTTTGCTCAGCGTTCGATAGCCTTGAATACAAAGGTAATATATCGGTGTGTTTTAAATTGCGCTTACTTAGCGCATCGGCGGTATCGCGTATTTCTCGCTCACCGTTTAAAAAGATCAGAATATCACCGGGGCCTTCAGCGCAAAGTTCATCGACCGCATCAAAAATCCCCTGTAACTGGTCGCCTTCGGCTTCCATGTCTTCTTTTTGGATATCACTGATGGGGTTATAGCGTACATCCACAGGGAATGTCCGGCCTGATACTTCAATAATTGGCGCATCATCAAAGTGCTTAGAAAAACGTTCTGGATCAATGGTCGCTGAGGTAATAATAACTTTTAAGTCAGGACGTTTAGGAAGTAAATTTTTAAGGTAACCTAAAATAAAATCAATGTTTAAACTGCGCTCATGCGCCTCATCAATAATAATAGTGTCGTATTGATTCAAAAAACGGTCTTGTTGTATTTCAGCTAATAAAATACCGTCGGTCATCAGTTTTATATAACTGTTATTAGAAACCTGATCGCTAAAACGAATTTTAAAACCCACTTGCTGACCAAGCTCGCATTGCATTTCTTCTGCTATACGATTGGCAACGCTACGTGCAGCTAAACGTCTAGGTTGAGTATGGCCTATATACCCATCAACCCCACGGCCTAACTCTAAACACATTTTAGGAATTTGTGTGGTTTTACCTGAGCCGGTTTCACCAGCAATGATCACCACTTGATTATTCGCAATCGCCTCTTTAATGGTATCTTTTTTTTGACTGACCGGTAATTGCTCAGGATAAGTAACGTTAGGTAGCCCAGCTAAACGCTGCTCGCGAAGCGATTGACTGCGACTGATATCAGCCGTAATTTTTTCAAGCGCACTGGTAAGTTTTGCCTCGTCGGTAATTTTTTTTACGCCATGAAGGCGCTTTTTAAAACTGAATTGATCTTTTTTTAAGCACGTTTTTAGCTCGCCAAACAACTGACCTAGGTTTACCACCTGCATACCTTATAAAAATTAGTCAAAGAGCCCCGATTGTAGCAAATTAAATGGCTGGGGTTAATCCTGTAAAGGACATAACAATCAGCGGATTATTATATAAACCTCCAGCCACTAAAGAAAAACGCTCATTCGTTGCTAAAAATACCTACATAAGTCGCTTGCGTATTCGATTTACTCGCACGGTACATGCCTGTGGTGTTAAACGGCAGGCTAATATTGCCTTTTGTATCAACAATAATAACACCGCCTGTGCCGCCAATCGGTTTAAGCACCCCATTTATTACTTCATCCCCGGCTTGGGCAATGGTTTTACCTTGATATTTTACTCGTGCGCAAATATCGCTTGCCACATTATAACGAATAAAATATTCGCCATGGCCGGTTGCCGATACTGCACACGAGGCGTTTTCTGCAAAGGTACCCGCGCCAATAACTGGTGCATCACCAATACGGCCAAAACGTTTTGCGGTCATTCCGCCAGTTGACGTACCCGCGGCTAAATTACCTTGTTTATCCAGTGCAACCGCACCCACAGTCCCCATTTTATAATTAGCGGGTAACGCCTTATGCGCTGCTTGATAATCTTTATTGGTGTTTTTGCTCGCCTCTAGTTTTTCCTTTGCTTTTAATAAAGCTTCATAGCGATGCTTTGTATCAAATATATTATTCTCTACTAAGCTAACGCCTTGCTCTTTAGCAAACTCTTCTGCACCTTGGCCACTTAACATCACATGCACTGATTTTTCCATCACTAAACGGGCAAGTTTAATTGGACTTTCTATGTGCTTAATGCCCGAAACCGCTCCAGCTTGGCGGTTACGACCATCCATAATAGAGGCATCTAACTCATGGCTACCATCATAGGTGTATACCGCGCCGCGTCCGGCGTTAAAATAAGGCGATTGCTCTAACACTTCAATGGCTGCTGTGACTGCATCAAGGCTTTCTCCGCCTTGTTCAAGTACCTTATACCCAGTCTCAACAGCTTGAGCTAATTTATCGCGGTAAGCTTGCTCTTGAGCAGGTGTAAATTTACTTTTTTCGATTGTGCCTGCCCCGCCATGAATCGCAATGGCAAACGGCGTGCTCGCACTCAATGCAGATGAGCTCACACTCATTAAACTACCGCAAAGCAGTCCTAGTAATAGTGATTTTTTCATTGTGCGTTCTTTTGTTAGTTAAGATTAAAACTAATGTGAATGGTTACGTGGGGTTTTTCAAGTGAACTGAGTTTAATGGCATAAAAAAAGCGCCCTGAGGCGCTTTTTAAATTCTGTTTAAAAATTACGCTTGTTGCGCTTTTAAACGTGCTAAACGTGCTACTTGGTGAGTAGACGTTAAGAAAGAATAGATAGGTGCTAAATAACCGCGTTTACGAAGCTCTAGAAAGTCTGCATCGCTTAGCTCATTTAGTTTTTTCTCATCGATAAGGTAAATACCGTTGATGTCTTTTTTCTCGCCTTTAATATCAACCGTTAGCGTTTGTGCTACTAGTAATTCTTTATCAGCAAGGAATTTAGTGAACGCATCAGTGACTTGTGAAAACTCAATGAACGATACTAACGCTTCTTTACGACGCTTAAGGTAATCAGTTTCTTCACCGTTTTCGAATAATGCATTACCCTCTTCTTCACCAACTAATGAGCTCGCTTCGTCAATTACAATACCAAATTGATCTTGCTCAGGGTGCTTTACTAAACCTAATGGGTAACGCGTTGTTGCCATAGGTGCAAATGCTGCTGTCCATTTGTCGCCATCAACAAATAAGTTTTCGCCAGGCTCTAGGCCAAACATAGCAACCGCTTGAAAAGTACCTGTTTCGTTATTTTTAACAAAAGACATTGGAAACTCATTGGCGATACGCGCAAACTCGTGTGCTACAACTGGCACTAAGTGTTGAGTTTTCATAAATTCGATATTGATGCCATTTTTAATTTTAGTGTTGGCATGTTTTTCGTTGTGTAAAGGCTGTACTTGTTGCTCCGCCATGTTACTGCTCCGTTATTTTATAAATTTGATTTTTTACTGTTAGTGCACTAAGGCTAAAGGTTTTGGCAACAAAAAGGAAGTGAAAATTTTGTGGCAGTTTGTAGGATATTAATTAACAAAAAATTATCGTTGATTATTTAGACAAGTATATAAAAAACGTTACTTTTGCCAACGTTCACTGGTCTATTAGCCATTAAATACACTCGCTGATAGCTTTGACAGCGTTGTCAGAGGTGATATATTAATTTTACAGCGAGGTAAGATGTTTACACTTAAATATTCTCATCAAAAATTAGACCTTAAAAATGAAAAATTTAGCCATAAATCCACAGTTAAAAATTGAAAAGTTGATGATCCCTGGCACACAGGTATACGCTTACGTTGTTGATGATTTTCTTTTAGATACAAGCAGTGTAATGAATTTTGCCCATAACATAGCTTACTTTAATCCTATGTTCTCAGATAATTCCTTTTATCCGGGGATCCGCGATAATATGCCACAACCGTACTTGAGGTTGCTGCACGCATTTTTTCAAAATGAAATACTGCCTAAAATAGAAAACAAAAACTACCACGAGTCTATTCTTCATAAAAGTTTGCTTTCATTAGTTTCATGTAAACCGGCTAATTTAATTGTCGATCAAAAAGTGCCCCATATCGATTCATGTGATGAAAGAGACTATGCGTTTGTGCATTATTTATCAGATAAGGAACTCGGTGGCACCAGTATTTATAAATACATACCACAAAACATTATTGAATTTAAAGAGCAACACAAACCACTATTGGCAGATATAGTTAACGATGTTAAAAATAACCCTGATGAACATCAAGGCTATTTAGCAGGTACCACTAGCTTATTTGAGCAGGTATTTAAAATAGATGCTAAATTTAATCGCCTTGTTATTTACCAAGGTAACTTATTACACAGTGCAAATATTTACTCTGAGCAAAGCTGCTTAGCCGATGCTAAAAAAGGCCGTCTGTCGATAGCCTCTTTTGCAAGTGTAAGATAAGGGTTAGATTGACTGAAGCCCATACTGTTTAATTTTATTTAAAAGCGCTCTGTGATCAGGAAGCTTATTTATTAAATAATGATCAATCTCAGCTCTTTGTTTTAAACGCGCTAAACAGTGTGCCTGTTCTTTATCGGGGCTGTTAGACGCCTTAGTATTGTAATTCATTCCATAAAGTACAAATAAGAAGTTCTCTAGATAAAACACTTCAAACTGACTAAAAAAATCATCTCTGACTGGGGTAAACTCTTTCCACAAATTAAGTTTTTCTTTTAATGACGTGGAAATAGTGTCTTGGTTTTTATTTGCTATCCAAAAAGCTGAATCAGTGCGGTCTGATATACAGTAGTGAAGTTTAATAAAATCAATCACCCGCTCCCATGCATACCCCATAGCATGATTAAAACGCTCTTCTAGTTGCTCTAGCTGCGTTGTTGATGATGGAAAGCGCAACGTTAAAAATTTAGCTGAAAAGTCAGTTAATAATATTGACGTTGCCTCTAATGGTTCTAAAAAGCCTTGCGCTAAACCAAGGGCAACACAATTTTTATGCCAAAACTTTTTCCGGTAACCGACCCGCATTGGTATTTTTCTGTAGGTAAGATCTTGCTTACTGTCACCTAAATAACGGTCAAGTTTTTCATGTGCCTGTTCATCCGTCATATGGTTATCTGAATAAACAAAACCGACTCCACGCCTATTGGTGAGCGCAATATCCCAAATCCAGCCAGCTTGATGAGCGGTGGCAAGTGTATAAGGAGGAATAGCATCATCGGCTTTGGTTGGTACTTGCACAACTAATACGCTGTTAATTAATAAACTCTCAGATACATCGACAAAAGGAACCTTTAACGCTTTACTCATAAGTAAAGATTCAAAGCCTGAGCAGTCAATATAAAAATCAAACTCAAGCTCTTCATTGTTATCTGTAATAAGTGCAGCAATAGCGCCGTCATCGCCAAGCTTTACCTGTGTAACATGGGTGTGTATATGCTCTACAGAAAATTTTTCTTTTGCATTACAAGCAAGTAGTTGCGCAAACTTGCCTGCATTAAAATGATACGCGTAAGCCAACTCCCCTTCATATTGGGCATTAGTGATATTTTTAGGTGCTAAGCCTGCCTCACAAATAACATGCTGAGAAGATAAGCCCTGCGCATAACTTTGACTTTTCTCTTTGTTATTTAACCAATAAGAAGTTAAATATTTAGCATCATAAGGGCTTGGCACATCAAATAAATGATGAAAAAAGTTGCCTTCGCCATGTTTTTTCTTATCCATCCAGTTAATAAACTTTATTGACTGCTTGAACGTTGCATCACATTGCCTAATAAATTCATCTTCACGAATACCAAAGCTTTTTAGGGTATTCCTAATATCGGGGACTGTGCCTTCACCGACACCAATTGGCGGTATATCTGGGGACTCTATTAAAGTAACAGATATACCTTTACGATTGAGCATCTCTTTGCCAATGTGGTTTGCAGCTAACCACCCTGCTGTTCCACCACCTACAATTGCAACTTTTTTTATATCCATAAATCACCAATAAAGTTTAACCTCGTAAAAAAGCCCAGCAATGCTGGGCTTAGGTTATTTTTACTCATTTAGCGTATTAAAAACGCATTGTTACACCAAGTTTGTAACGTGCTTCACCTTCAAAACTCCACACTGGAAAATCATTCAGTAAATCAGGGTTTGGTAATGAGGTAGATGCATCATTGTTACCCAGCTGAACGCTGTCTTCCTCTGTTAGGTTAATCCCTTCGAAAGTGACATCTAAGTAATCAGTTACAGAGTATGTTGCACTGAAATCTAGCTGTCCGTAGTCTTGATGTTCGCGGTTACCGTACCAACCTGGTGCTTCACGAATAATAAACTCTGAACGCCAGTTATATGCTAAACGAGCAGAAAAATCATCATTTTCATAAAAACCAACTACGTTATAGCTGTTTTTCGATGAATCAGAGAATACCCCAACACGGTCTGGGTAGTTTTCTGCTGGTGCTTGCGCATCTGAATAGGTGTAGTTAAATGAATAACCAAAGCCGTTATCGAATGAATCTTGAATTTGGAACTCAATACCTTCGATTGAACCACCCGTACCATTTGTCGATGAGCTTACTGTCCAACAGTCATATTGCTGAGCACCACACGGTGGCTCGCCGGCATCTGGGTTAGTCGTATAAACTGGGATGTCGATACCAATTTGTTGGTTTGTTTGTTGTTGGGTAGAAATAAATGAGCTTACTTCTTTAGTGAAGTATGTGACGCTTAACATAGCATCGTCATCAAAATACCATTCAACACCAATGTCTGCCTGGAACGCTTTAAATGGGCTTAAACCTACATTACCCGTATTTAACACTTCATTTAAAGGACGGTTATCTGTATAACCCGCTAGATTACGCGTTGCAAATAAGTCTGCGTAATTAGGGCGAGAGATAACTTGCGCTGCTGAAGTACGTAAGATTAAGTCGTCAGCTAAGTCCATAACCACGTTTAAGCTTGGTAAGAACTCACTGTAATCGGCTTTATCTGTAGATAATGTCGAATCGTAAACGCCTTCATCACTTAAATCATAGTAATCTGACGAAATATCAGTTGATATGTAACGAACACCTAAATTACCGCGAATACCACCGGTGTCAAAATCAGCCATCGCATATAAAGCAAAATTTTCTTCTTCTATGGTGCCGTATGCTTGTGGACGTGCTGTATAACCTTCTGTCATTGCTAATGAATCAGCAATCATTAGATCCATATCAGGTTCAGGTATTACAAAACCACCACCGGCAGTCACGGTACCTGGGTAGTATTCATTAGCATTACGTACAGGTACTAAATCGGCATTCACATTGGCTGCATTACCATCTTGTACAACTTTGTGATCGGCATATCTTAAGCCCGTTTTAATTGCGGTAATAACACCAAGCTCAACAGGAATTTCAAAGTCTAAATTTAAGTAACTTTCTTCATCTGAATCAGGGTTGTATTCAGGTGCCCAAGTTTGTGGGCTGATGGTATCAGGTAAAATGCTAGCATCGTATGATTGGTTAGCTAAATTAAATCTAGTCACGTCGCCAGTCATATCAATAGACCCATTTAAGTCGCTATTGTTATTTGCAAACATACCATAGTTTGCCGTTGTTACATCACTGTCTGCGCTTGTTTTACCTACACGACCTTTAAAGGTGAATAACTCTGAGTCATATTTCCAATCTAAGTCAATAGTATCAGACTTCATGCTTGCTTTACGCGCCCATGTTTGGAAAAAAGCCGTGCCATTGCCGTCGATATTACGCGAAACACAGTTACCTGAGGCGTTCGTTTGTTCACATGAACCATCACCTGGGAATATAATGATTTGCGAGTTAGCATTGTTAGCATCTAGCTCTAAACTTGTATAAGTTAGACCTAAAACTAGCGAATCTGATGGCTGATATTGCATAGCTACGTTATACGCAGTACGCTCACGAGCTTGCTGGAAGGTTGTGGGTGCCATACCGCCACTCCAACCACCTGACGATTCAATACCGTTACGTTGATAATCTACTTCTGATAATGAACCCGCAGCTAAGATACCAAATGTTTCACCATCATTTTTCCAGCTGTACAAGCCTGAAAGCTCAGGATCTGTCTCTTCAGATACTGTACCGTAATCAGCTTTAACACTAGCAAATACAGTGTTTGCATCTAAATCTAGCGGTTTACGAGTTTTAACAATTACAGTACCGCCGATACCACCTTCAACTAGGTTAGCTTGAGATGATTTATAAACTTCTAAGCCACCTACTAATTCAGAAGGTAGTAATGAATAATTAAAGCTACGATCGACCGCTTGTTGATCGAACCAGCTAGTTGAGGCAACAGTATGACCGTCAAGTAATGTGCGTGTTAATTGTGCTGATGCACCACGGATAGATACTTGCTGACCCTGTCCAAATTGACGAGATACACTGACACCAGAAATACGACCAAGAGATTCACCTACATCGCCATCAGGAAACTTACCAACGTCTTCAGCTGTTACAACATCAACAACGGCATTTGAAAAACGCTTGCCGTTTAAGTTTTCTTTATTTGAAGCGCGAATACCCGTAACTTGGATTACTTCAACATCTTCTTGAACTTTAGTTTCATCGGCTGCGAATGCAGCACCAGTGAACCCGGCTCCCATTACTAAGCCGATATTTACTGCTAATAAGCTTTTTTTAAAATTTTTAGCTAACACAGGATTCCCCTTGAATCATTTTGTTGGTTTTTGTTTATCATTTTGCCTACCGCCATGACAGCGCTGTCATAGTAGTAACAAACCATACATGCAAAATTACAATTTTGCTACATTTTTCCGCTCTTTTTGTATGAAAAATAGCTAATTCAACATTAAGCAAATGATTTTAAAGAAATTAATTATTGCATGAAAAAGCCGAATTAAATTTGTTTAATTCGTTCACATTTCCAGCATGTACTTGAAGCATTTTTAAATTGATTTTGTTTAAAACAACGTGGTGAGTAGGAATTTTCAAACCGTAAAACATGCTTGTGAGTTAGTGTTTAATAAATATAACCATTTGATTTTTTTTGGCTATAAGTAAAATTTATTCAGTATTTACAATCGGTGTAAAAGCCTATTTTATACTGCTAATTGTGGAGGCAATACTCAGCATTTCATCTTTATCTCTGCGCTGCTTTTTATAATTCAGCAAAGAGTAAAACAGATCAGCAATAAAAAAGGTCAGTAGCAAAAGCGACTGACCTTTCATAAAACCATCAATACAAAGAGGTTTAGGAACATCTAATTTATATTAAAATTAGGGCGCCCAATACACTTCAATGTTGATCTCAGGGTGATTTAATACCGCACGTAACGGCATATCATTCACATCGCCCCCCGCTAAAGCTTGTTTATAAACAGCCAGCTTTTCATCGCCACTAATTAGCAATTTAACCACTTTAGATTGTGCAATCGCATTTAACGTTAAGCTCATGCGCTCAGTAATACTGCCTGTTACGTCACTTTGTATCGCGTTGATAGCGCACACAAGTTGGCTTGAATCTAAGCCGTTTTTCAGGCCTTGTGCATGTGGGAATAATGACGCGGTGTGGCCATCTGGGCCCATGCCTAAAATAGTCACATCAAAAGGACGTTTTAATGCTTGAAACTGCGCTTCACAGGCATCAACCCCTTGCTCTGCAGTGGCTGCTGTATTTTTCATACTAATAAAATTAGCCGCTGCACCATGGTTTTGTAACAAAGTACGCTTGATGAATGCTTCATTACTCTTTTCATGACTTGCCTCAACCCAACGCTCATCAACCATAGCAACATCAATGTTTGCCCAGTTTAAATCAAGGGTCGATAAATGTTTATAAGCCGGCTCAGGTGAAGAACCGCCTGAAACCATTAATACTGCACGGCCATCACGTTCAATACCATCACGTAAAGCATGCTCTAACGACTGAGATAATTCATCAGTCAGCGCAGCTTTATCGTCAAAAAACTTTTCTACTATTGTTGCCATCACTTATGCCTTATCGCCAGTATTAAACCAAACATGATTATTCTCTGCTAATAATTCATCTGCATCTTCAGGGCCCCAACTACCGGCTCTATACAGTGCTGGTTTACCTTTTTCTTGCCAACGTTCAATTATTGGATCAATCCATTTCCACGCTTGGCGTACTTCGTCGCGGTGAATAAATAATGATGGATTATTCGCTGCAGCATCAAGCATTAAACGTTTGTAAGCATCTGAGTGAAAGCCATTACTGTATGCTTGCGACAGCTCAATGTTCATCGTTACAGGCTCAAGTTGCATGTCTAAATTATCTAAACGCTTCGACATCAGCGTTAATTGAATGCTTTCTTGTGGTTGTAAACGGATCACCAAACGGTTTGGCTCGATATTACCTACGCTGTCCTCATACACGTTATGAGATACTTTTTTATATTCAACCACAATTTCAGCGCAGCGCTTTGCCATACGTTTACCGGTACGCAGGTAAAAAGGCACACCCGCCCAACGCCAATTATCAATGTGCGCACGAATAGCCACGAAGGTTTCAGTTTTACTTGCCCCTTCGTTTAGCTCTTCTAGGTAACCTGGGACTATTTTACCGTTTAAATCACCCGGTACGTATTGCCCACGAATAATATTGTCATCAACATCGCTGCCCTCTAATGGGCGTAATGCTTCTAATACTTTTAACTTTTCATTGCGAATACTATTGGCTTTAAGTTTATGCGGTGACTCCATTGCGACTAAGCAAAGTAGCTGTAACAAGTGGTTTTGCACCATGTCACGCAAGGCACCGGCTTTGTCATAAAAACCAGCGCGGCTCTCAAGCCCTACCGTTTCTGATAAGCTAATTTGGATGTTATCAATCGATTTAGCATCCCACATGTTTTCAAATAATGAATTTGAAAAACGCAATGCCATTAAGTTTTGAACGGTTTCTTTACCTAGGTAGTGGTCAATACGGAAGATTTGATCTTCGTCGAAGTACTGTGCAATTTTCGCATTAATAACTTCTGCAGACTCGCCACAATAGCCAATTGGTTTTTCTACAACAACACGTGAATTGGCTGTTATTAATTTTTTAGTAGATAGAATTTCACAACAAGTACCATACACAGCTGGCGGAAGAGATAAGTAAAACACACGAGATTTATCGCTGTCGTCTTCATCAAGAATCTTTTTCAGTACATCCCAGTTATCATCCGCTTCGGTAACATTACTCACTACAGGCACTAAAAACGCTGAGAACGATTTCCAATCCTTAGCGTTATACTCGCCTTCGCTTAAAAATTCTTGTAATGCTTTGTGTGCGGTATCAATGTATTCATCACATTTACTTTGTTCGCGCACGGTAGGCAAAATACGTGAGCCTTGCGGTAAGTTACCTTCTTGATATGCTCGATACATTGCAGGAAGTAATTTGCGTAACGCAAGATCACCACCGCCCCCAAAAATTATAATATCAAAAGGATTAAGCATAGTTACTCTCTACGTTTATGCTACCTGCCACTACCGTATTGGTAATCAGTTATAGCGGTTTATTATCTGGATATGCAGGCCTTAGCACAAAGCCTACTAATGTTGTTCGTTATATGCGCCATAAAAAATGGGTCTAGGGACACTGTAATTCCTCTCACAAAAATACAGGCCCTAGGACTCCAGCGCTACCCGTTCAAAGGTATTTGGTTACTTATTGTGTAATAAGTGAATGTGTTACTGCGTACGGTGTTGTTTGTAGTACGCCATTAAGCCCTGTGTTGAGCTGTCGTGCTCATTAACCACGTTATCGTCGGTTAATTCAGCTTCAATTTTAGAGGCTAAACCTTTACCAAGCTCAACGCCCCACTGATCAAACGAACATATTTGTAAAAGAATACCGTGGCAAAAAATCTTATGTTCATACAGTGCAATTAAACGACCCACCGCTTTTGCATCAACCGTGTCTAATAATATAGACGTTGTTGGGCGGTTTCCTTGATGAATTTTATGCTTTAGTAGCATTTCAATTTGCGCAGGCGTTTTGCCTTTGGCTGCTAAATCAGCGGTTATCTGCTGCGCATCTACCCCGTTCATTAATGCTTCGGTTTGTGCAAAAAAGTTCGATAATAAAATATTGTGATGCTTATCAACGTTAACCTGTGGTTTTACAGAGCCAATAAAGTCCGCAGGGACAATTACATTGCCTTGGTGCAAACATTGATAAAACGCATGCTGGCCATTTATTCCCGTCATGCCCCAAATAATAGGCACGGTAGTGTAAGGTACGGTTTGCCCATCAAAAGTGACGTGCTTACCGTTACTTTCCATTTCACCCTGTTGTAAATACGCAGGCAACATATGTAATGCTTGGTCGTAAGGTAAAATAGCTTGCGAATCAAATCCTAAAAAGCTGGTATTCCATACACTCAACAGCGCCATAATTAAAGGAATATTCTGCTCAAGCGGCGCCGACTTAAAGTGCTCGTCAACTTCAAACGCCCCTTCTAAAATAGCTTCAAATGCTTCAAAGCCGGCATAAAGTGCAATAGGTAAACCAATGGCACTCCAAAGTGAAAAACGACCCCCAACCCAATCCCACATGGTAAATACGTTTTCGTCACTAATACCAAATGCCGCGGTTTTTTCTAAATTGGTACTAACTGCCACAAAATGCTTTGCTATGGCACTTTTATCTTTAGCGCTGTTTAAAAACCAATCAACCGCTGTTTTTGAGTTGGTCATGGTTTCTGAGGTAGTAAAGGTTTTTGACGAAATAACAAATAACGTTGTTTCAGGGTCAACTTTATTCAATACTGACGCAATTTGTACACCATCAGCATTAGAAACATAATGAACGTTTAACGGCTTATCAACCACTGCTTTAAGTGCTTCAGTTGCCGTTTGAGGGCCTAGGTTTGACCCCCCTACTCCAATACTCACTACATCTTTCACCGCTTTACCGGTGTAACCTAACCACTGCCCACTGCGTACTTTTTCAACAAAGGTTTTAATTTTAGCAAGTTCGCTATCGACCGCCTCAGTAATATTTTCACCGTCAACAATAAGCGGTGTATGGGCGCGATTTCTAAGTGCGGTATGCAATACGGCACGGTCTTCGGTGATATTTATTTTCTCACCGGCAAACATTTTTTCACGCCACGCTTCAATATCACACTCTTTAGCTAATGAGATTAATTGAGCGAAAACTTTCTCATCAATACGTTGTTTTGAATAATCAAACAATACACCAGGAATGTGAGTAGAAAATTGAGAAAAACGAGAATCGTCTTGTGCAAATAAAGTTTTCAGATGTGTTTGTGCCATCTTTTGTGCACTATTTTCTAGTGCTTGCCAACTTACTAACTCAGAACGGCTCGCCATGTAAACATCCCCTAATTTATTAATCTATTGATTTAAAGCGCTTTATTTAATTTTTTACGACGCAAAATAACCGAATTTTGTAAAAAGCAAAGCCCAATATTATAGCTTAAAAAGTCTAATTTGCGTTATTTTTATAAGCTTCGATGCAGATAATAGCGCAATTTTTTGCTTTTGACACCGGTATCATAAAATTAAAAATTGAATTTAACAACTGATCAGCCCTTCTCTTTAATGAAGATTTTATTAATTTCTAACTGATCCAAATTAAAGCGAGCAAAAAAAAAGGCCGACAAATGTCGGCCTTTCCTCTAAATAAGCAATTAACCGGTTAACGCTAAACCACCCGATAAATTATAAACACTGCTGTAACCAAGCTCAGTCAAATTTGCTGCCGCAATTTTTGAACGGTTACCACTGCGACACACTAAAATATACTGGTTGTTTTTGTCCAATTGGCCTTGCGTAAGTGCATGAGCCATTCGACTTAAAGGAATATTTAAGGTTTTAGCTATGGGTACGTTTAGCAATGCGCTTAAATTATTAGCGCCGTGTTCATAAGGTTCTCGGGTATCAATTAAATACGCATTGCCCTCTACCAGTATTTCTTTT
Organism: Pseudoalteromonas sp. 23_GOM-1509m; assembly: GCF_000518425.1. Taxonomy (NCBI): domain Bacteria; kingdom Pseudomonadati; phylum Pseudomonadota; class Gammaproteobacteria; order Alteromonadales; family Pseudoalteromonadaceae; genus Pseudoalteromonas; species Pseudoalteromonas sp. 23_GOM-1509m. The sequence goes on along the minus strand of NZ_KI912432.1, from coordinate 47,776 downwards.
GCTTGGTTAAAACTTAATTGCGAAGTTTCTACAGCAGGCTTAGCATTAACATAACCACAGAGCGTGTTGGCTTGTGTGTGTTGTTGTAAATCTGCTTGCTGTTTTTGTGCGGCAAATTCAGCGTCATCAATATCACCTTTAATTAGCTTTTGTAACAATGGCGTTTGCTGCTGTTGAACAGCCCAGTTCATTGCAAAGCACTGTTGGTAATCATGCCCTGAACACACCACACTTTGCGGATTAAGCTCTGCTGCTAACATCGTCAAGGAATGCGCCATTTGCATTGCATCCCCGCCATCAAGCGCGGTATTTCCAAGCCCTGCAGGTAAAATTAAATCACCGCAAAAGCAATACTGAACATCTCCATTATTCGCTTTTAATAAATAACTCACGCTATCTTGGCTATGCCCTGGTGTGGCTAGCTTTTCGAGTACGTGAGTGGTTAATTGCAATGTGTCGCTATTCGTTGGCCAGCCTAATTTATCAACCTCTCCAGCGACTAGGTTTTCTTTAAGTGCGCTGCGCATTAAATCAAGTGCGCAGTGACGTTCTTGATGCTCATGCGTATTTAAAATAGCGGTAATAGTTAAATTTTGCGTAGTTACTATTTTTTCAAAGCGAGGGATCAGTTCAATAATCGGATCGATAATAAATGCATGTTGATCATCTGTTACATACAACCAACTACATGCACCTTGGTGTCTAAATTGGGTAAGCCCTAAAGCACATAGTTCTTGCAAAGGAAAACTGCTATCAGAAATCACTAAACAGTTAGCTTGTAATACCGTTTTAAGCGCTCTAATTTGTTCACATGCATCATCTATTTGCGCCATCGTAGCAGCAGGGCCAAATGACAAACGAATAGCGTTTTCACTTTGCCACTGTGAGGCTCCCATCGCATCAAGTACAAAGCTCTGCGTAGCTCCCGTGCTGCATGCAGAACCACCGCTTACCCTAATACCTGCAGCGTCAAATAAATCAATAACTTCTTTACTGGTTAAATCGTTAACCGCAAAATTAAGCGTTGTGGGCACAGAGCAGGCAAAGTCATGATTAAAGGTAATACTTCCAAAAGTATCAACTAAGGCGCTATGCAGTTTATCTCGATACAAGTTAAGTACATCTATTGATTTAAAAGTCTCGTCTTGTTTATCTAGCAGCAAACTAAACAGCTTATTGAGCCCAGCTATACCAGGCAGGTTTTCTGTACCAGAGCGCATGCCACTTTCTTGGCCGCCACCGGCTATAAAGGGCGTGTATGGGCTGCCTTGACGAATATACAATAAACCTATGCCTTTAGGTGCATAAAGTTTATGCCCTGAAAAAGGCGCATAATCAATCGTTGTTTCACTTAGGTTGAGCTGTTGTTTGCCAAGCGCTTGTACACAATCAACCATCCAAGTGACTTGGCTATTACGACTACGAATCACCTTTTCTATGGCGCTTAAATTTTGGTAAACACCGGTTTCATTATTAACGGCCATCGTGCAAATCATCAAAGCGTTATCAATATGCTGAGCAATAAAGTCTAAATCTAAAATACCATCACGATTAACCGGAATAGCAATAATATCAGCGTTAATTTCCAGCACTGTATTCCAATGCTTTAGCGTATTAGGCACCGCTTTATGTTCGGTTGCCCCATACAATAAAACGGGGTTTGGCTTTGTATGGTGTTTTGCATTAATGAGTGTCGATACGATGGCGGTTTGAATCCCCTCAGTGGCACCCGAGGTGAATAAAATATCACCTTGCTGCGCGCCAATGACGGTACGGGCTTTTTGCCTAGTTTGTTCTAATAAGTGCTTGGCTTGAATGCCGGTTATATGGGGACTTGAGGGATTACCAAAACAAATTTGCATAGCATGGCACACCACCTCTGCAATACAGGGCAATACAGGTGTGGTCGCATTTGCATCGAGATAAACTTGAGCTTTGGGTTCATCTGGCAATAAAAACTCTGACATTAAAAACGCACCTTATTACTAAAAAATATATCTTATTCCCAATAGTACATAGTTTTGACAGGAATGAGTAATAATCTTTAGTAATTAAAGTGCGTTTACTATACCTTTTAGTTACCGAGCTCTTGCGCGAGTTCTTCGTGTTTGGATGACCAGGCATTAATAAGTGCTTTGACTAATGATGCTAATGGAATGGCAAAAAACACTCCCCAAAAACCCCATAGCCCACCAAAAAATAGCACCGCAACAATAATAAATACCGGATTTAAATCAACCGCTTCAGAGAACAATAAAGGCACCAATACGTTGCCATCGAGCGCTTGAATAATGCCGTATATAATTAAAACGGTCCAAAATTGAGTTTCTAAACCAAACTGAAACAGCGCTACTGCGGCCACTGGTATAGTTACTAACGCTGCGCCCACAAACGGAATAAGCACCGAAAAGCCTACGAGAACGCCTAAAAGCGCGGCGTACCGTAAGTCCAGTATGGTAAAAGCAATAAACGACACAAAACCAACAATTAAAATTTCAAATACTTTGCCACGAATATAATTCATGATTTGCTGATTCATTTCATGCCACACTTGTAAAATTAAGCGGCGTTGGCGTGGGATCATTTTAGCAATGCTGGCACTGAGCTCTACTTTATCTTTGAGCATAAAAAACACCAGTAGCGGTACCAAAATAAGGTAAATTAACCATGCTACAGCGTCTTTTAATGAATTAAGCGACGCAGACAATACCACTTGGCCAAAGTCGAGAACTTTGGTTTCAACGGTTACTACAATCGATTGTACTTGCTCTGCGCTAATAAGGCTGGGGTATTTATCAGGCAGATCGAGTAAAAACGATTTACCTTGTTCAACCATATGCGGTGTTTCTTGGACTAGGTTACTGCTTTGCTGCCAAAGCACAGGGCCTATAACCAATATTAAAGTGAGCATAATGCCAATAAATATCAGCATTACTATGCTGGTGGCAGTAAAACGCTTAAGGCCAAACCGTTCTAAGTGAACCACAGGCCAATCTAATAAATAAGCTATGATCAGTGCCACTAACACAGGCACAATTAATGGGCCAAAAAAATACAACATGGCAACCAGTGCCAACAATAAAAAAAGTAAAGTGACTGAATCAGGATCAGAAAACTTTTTTTCATACCATGCTTTTACATATTCAAACACGTAACGGCTCCACTAATAACAACCCCTGTTGTTTATTTAACTTGTAATAATACGCTTTTTTTTGCAAATATCGTTCAATATCATCAGTGTTTTGTTCTTGTGAGATATTAAAGGTAATTGCTTGTTTTAACGATATTGCATCACGCAGCCCTAATTTAAACTGAATAAATTGCTGTGGGCATTTATAAGCGCGTAAATTTAGCTCTAGCATACTCGTTTCGCTACCTATTCACATTAATAATAAGTCCTATAACAGGGCCAATTGAGATTAACCGCAGTTAAATTTAACTTTTTCTTAAAACAACCTCTGCAATGGTTTATCCTTATAACATCGTTAGCTATCAGGATACGTTAATGCCTAATTCGCATAATAAAGCGCAATTGCCTAGCAATCCAACTCTCAAAGAAATTAATTGGTTTAAAAAGCAAATTAATTGGGGGGAGCTGCCGCATTTTTATCATTTAGTGGCTTCATCGGTAAGTGAATGTGAAAGTATTTTAGATCACGGATTTGATAATGCCATTAAGCGTATTATCGACAAACGCAATTGGAATTTAGAAGCGCTGGGAATAGACCCCAACGAGCTTTATGAAAAAGAAAGCAATAACAAACCACGAATTTCACTGCATCAAGTGTTTACCGAGCGTGGTTTTGAATTACAAGCCTTCCCTTTTTCTAATGATACCGCCATCGATAGGTACGCACGACATGATGAGACAATGGAGTTTAGGTTATGGGATCCATTGACGATGAAAACCGTTATTCGCATTAATCAGTTACATAAATTCATTGGCTTTTACTTAGACCAAGGCGATGAGGCAGATAAAGCGCTTATATTACATTCTCACAAAGTGGTTCATAAAATTATTGCTTTTTTACAAACTCAATTGAACATTGTTAAGGTTGATGGGGTCACAATAAAGGCGTTTTATCAACTATGTGAAAAGGACAGCCGTTTATACACAGATGATCCTTCAAGTGCTAGTGCCCCTGATAAAAAATAAACAAGGAATATAATGCAGCTAAAATCAGCCTTTATCACTTTATGCAGTGCAGCGCTTACATTTAGCCTACTGATAAGTGAGCCGTTAAAGGCACAAACCAATCTTCAACTGCCCGACTTAGGCACTTCAGCCTTACAAGCATTGCCAATTGAAAAAGAAAAAGCGATTGGTGAAGTGATGATGATGCAGATCAGAGGCTCATCGCCTTTGATTAACGATCCGGTGCTTGATGAATACCTAACAACTTTAGGTAGAAAGTTAGTTGCTAACGCCAATGATGTACGTTTTGGGTTTTCATTCTTTTGGTTAAATAATCCCGAAATCAATGCATTTGCATTTTATGGCGGCCATGTTGGTGTACACACCGGATTAATAGCCCAAGCCGATAACGAGAGTCAATTTGCATCGGTTCTTGGCCATGAAATTGCACACGTTACACAGCGCCACTTAGCAAGGCGCATTCAGCAGCAACAAGATAATAGCGGGCTTACCATTGCAGGCATGATTGCTGGTATTTTAGCCGCGGTTGTAGCCCCTGATGCCGGTATGGCTATTATTTCAGCCAGCCAAACACAATCAGCTTTCAGTCAGCTGACACATAGCCGTTCTGCCGAGCAAGAAGCAGACAGAATGGGCATGCAAACCCTCAACAACGCAGGGTTTGATGCCAGAGCATCAAGTGAATTTTTAACTAAACTTGCCGCACAAATTCGTTATAAATATAAACCACCGGCGTTTTTACTCACTCACCCTCTTCCTGAAAGTCGTGTGTCAGATGTTCGCCTTCGCGCCGAGCAATACCCTAAACGCCAGGTAAGCTCGAGCCTTGATTTTGACTTAGCAAAAAGCCGAGTCCTGGCGCGTTACGATAACAAACCCGAAAACGCAGAAGCCTTATTTAGAAAGTTAATGCGCGAAAACACCTATAACAACGTAGCATTACAGTACGGCTTAGCTATTAGTTTGCTTGATCAAAAAAAGACGGATGAAGCACAGCCTATACTTGATAAGTTACTAGCAGACGATCCTAAAAACTTATTTTATATTGATACCAAAACAGATTTACTCATTGCACAAAAAAAAGCCGCAGAGGCTGTTAGTTACTTAAGCGAGCTAAATAATTATCGGCCAAATAACCAAGTGATCACCTTAAATTACGCCAACGCGGCACTAGAGGCTGAGCAATATGAGTTAGCTGAAAATATATTAAAGTCGTTTTTACTGGAAAAACCCGATCACAGTTTAGGCAAACAGCTTTTAACTGACGCCTACAAAAAACAAGAAAAATTGGCGGCCTACCATGAAGCCAATGCCGATGTATTATCTCAGTATGGTGCGTATTTAAAAGCGGCCGATGAAATACAAAAAGCGCTTAATTTTGTAGAGCCAAGTGAAAATGTTAAGCAACAGCGCTTAAAAGCGTTACTCACACAGTATCGGTTATTGCAAAAAGAGCTTGCGAGGCTTTAAGTCTTTAGTGAGTTCACCTAAAATAGCCACAATTTATACTTTGGATGTATTTTTATGTCAGTTACTATTTATCATAATCCGCGTTGTTCAAAATCACGCGAAACCCTTAACCTATTACAAAGTAAAAACATTGAACCGAGTGTTGTTGAATACTTAAAAACACCCCTTTCTCATGAGCAAATTAGTACCTTAGTTTCTCAACTTGGGTTTAATTCGGCACGTGATTTGATGCGCACCAAAGAAGAGCAGTACAAAGCACTTAATTTAAAAGATGAAAACAGCGAGTCAGTGCTTATTGATGCCATGGTCAATCACCCAAAACTAATTGAGCGCCCTATTGTAGTAAATAACAATAAAGCCGCCCTAGGTCGCCCGCCTGAAAACGTATTAAGCGTTCTATAATGAGCACAACCATCGTGGTGCTGTATCACTCAAGCCATGGCTCAGTAGAGGCTATGGCGCATGAGATTGCAGAGTCAATAGAGCAACAAGGCGCAACCGCATTACTGCGTACTTTTGTGGCCAAAAACCCGCATGACATTGTGATCAGTAAAGATGATTTAGTTGCATGCGACGGGCTTGCATTTGGTACGCCGACCCGCTTTGGCATGATGGCCTCACAAGCAAAAACGTTTTGGGAAACCACCAGCGATCTTTGGCTCAAAGGCCAACTTATCGATAAACCTGCCTGTGTGTTTTCATCATCAAGCAGTATGCATGGTGGCAATGAAGCAACCCTACTCAATTTGTCATTGCCTTTGTTACACCATGGGATGATGTTGATGGGCGTACCCTACGATGTACCTGAGTTGCTCGGCACCGAAACAGGAGGAACACCTTATGGCGCCTCTCATGTTGCAGGTAGCAATAACAGCTCAACCCTGAGTAAGGATGAAATTAAAATATGTCAAAGCGTAGGAAAACGCCTGACTCAAGTTGCGAGTAAACTTAAATGATTCAAGCAAGCGAGCCTGCTAAAAAACCGATTACCATTAAATTTCAGCGCCTAGCCTTATTTGGTTATATTGGTCTGCTTATTTTAATGCCGTTATGGATGTTTGTATTAGCCCCTAGAGACGGCCACAGTAACACCTTTCTTTTCTTAGTGTATGTATTGCCACTATTACTGCCATTAAAAGGCATATTACAAGATAAAACCTACACCTATGCGTGGGCTAATTTTATTGTTATGTTTTACTTTATTCATGGCTTTACATTGCTGTGGGTCGCACAAGATGAGCTTATATGGGTATTACTTGAGTTATTATTTGCCTCATCTATGTTTATTGGCTGTACTTATTATGCGCGCCATAGAGGGCAAGAACTTGGGCTTAAAATTCGCAAGCTTAAAGATGAGCTCGCTGAAGAAAAAGCTGCACACGAGCACGATAAAAACAATCCGTAATAAATATCCAACAATGCAAAAACGCGCTAGTTAGCGCGTTTTTTTGTAGCAAAACATTAACTTTTAAACTAACTCGCTTAAAGCTGCCAGCCCCACAATACAGGCTAAACCTAGTTGTGCAACAAGACTAAAAACCGACATCATTCGTATTAAAAACAATCCCCATGGGTGTTTTACATGCGGATACAATGAGCAACGCTTTAAGTTCGTTGCAAAGAAAAAACACACCACCGCCGTCATGGTCATAAAAAGAGTAAGCTCACTTTTTATAGTGATGTTTTCATCAAAAAAGAAAAATAACTGTAGCGGTAATAATAAAGCCACAACCGCATGTAGCACATGCACCTTTTTAATTCGCTCTAGCTGCCCCTCTGGCGATAACTCTTTAATACCAAAGTCACGCTCGAGGCACTTAACTAAGTTGCTGGCTTTTATACTAACCGCTAATCGGTAACAACTTAACCCCTCGTTATTTCGCGCTCTAAAGTCATATCCTGCTTTGAGCAGTAAAATCATTAACGATTCGTTTTTACTTATCACCGCGTAATGCAGCGCTGTATTACCTTGGCCGTCTACCGCTTTTTTATCTTGGTACTGCAGGAGTGTTTCTACTACATTTACGTAGCCTTTTTCTGCCGCCCACATAAATGCTGTTTTATCATCTGTATCGGTTAAGGTGCCCGTGGCGCCTTGCTCAATAAAGCGCATTGCCATGGTTTGCTTAGCTTTTTTCTTGTTTAAATGCGCAAGTAAGGCATTTTCTAACAACACAATAGAGTCAACATCAGGAGACACCTGAGTTAACAAAGTAAAGTAATCTTTGCCAGCAGCCACTTTTTCGCTGGTCAGCTCTGCTAAGTGATCAATATCAGCAATCGACTGGGGAATATGCGCACTTAAACGCTCTCTAAAATCGACCTCTTTCCAAATAGATAAGGTATCTTCAGCTGAGAGCTTTGCACCTTGCTCTAGTGCATGCTCTATCAGGGTAAAAAAGCGTTTACTAAAAAATAAGCTAATTAAAGAAAGTGGTGTTTCAATGTTATTTTGCGCCGACACACTTGCATACTTTTCAAGTCGCTGACACAGCATTAGCACAATATTTTCTATGCTGTAATCATTGGCAAAATAATGCTCTTTCAGTGCAGCAATATACTCTTGTGCGTTTTCATCATATTCAGAAATATGCTGAAAATAACACTCTTCAAATGGCTCTAAGGGGGTTAACCAGGTTAAATAATAAATTGGGGGTAAAACAGTGGTGCATACACCATTATCTTCTTCAGTAGAGCGACAGGCGGGCCAAGCTTCTAAAGCATCTAAAATGAAGGCACCGTTTTGTTCAACCAGCCCTTTGACCAGTAACGGGTATTCCTTTGGCCAAATTAGTACATTTTCCATTAAAACAACACAACTCCAGTGTAGCTCGGGTGAGTAGTCAGTTATAACAGTATTTAGCTGACACCACGCTTAATCAAAGAAGCCAATATTCTACCACAGCTAGGTAGCCAAGCTAGCGTAAACTCATGCAATATAGGCCAAAATACAAAAGCAGCTAACGACATACGTCATTAGCTGCTTTTAAGGTTGGAGCTGTTAATTGCAAAAGTACTAACTTTGCTGAAGTTCTGCTGTGACTTGGTCTAATCCCACATCAGAAATACGTTGAATGATCTCTTTTTGCTTAGCACTGAGTAACGAAATTCCCTCTGCAACAATATCGTATACCTTCCACTGATTGTTATTACCTAAACGCAGTTTAAAGTGCAAATCAATGGTTGGCTTATTCGGTTCAATAATTTGCGTTTTAACCGTAGCAAATTTAGAATCGCTTGCAGCAGAGTCTTGCTCAAATATTACATCCTGCCCTGTGTACTTCATAAGCGCACCGGCATAAGTTCCTGTTAAGTAATGCTCTACAGCATTAATAAACGCAACACCTTGGTCGCGGTTAATACCTTTAATATGCTTACCTAATAATTTAAACGACACAAACTTAACATCAATATGTGGCATTAAACGCTGCTGAACAATTAACGACATAGCTTCTTTACTGGCATCGCCTTTCGCATTTACCTGTCCAATATCGTTAAATAATGATTCTGCTACAGTTTGCAATAACTGCTTAGGTGATGGCTGCGTTTGTGCATACAAAGTACTACTGAAAAAAACAGCAATAACCATTAAAAGCTTTATAAGTTTCATAAAAAATGCATAGTTTAGATAATTAATTTAAGCGTAATTTACGCAAATAACAGGCAATAAAAAAGGCATAAATAAGCAACTTATTAATGCCTAATTGGCACCAATTGAATTAATTAAATAAATTCAATTGGTTAAATAAATCAGTTAACAAGCCATATACAAGCGGCTTTTTGTCCTCATTGAAAACACCAATTCACCGCCCTTATTATCCCTTTACTATTTTGACTTAAACCCTAGTTGGCCGTAATGAAAACCTCATACAACAGACTTTTTGTTCTTGTTTTTACCCTGTTTATATTGGCTACCAAAGCCGCTTATGCATCCTCTAACCATGGTTATGCCGTCGATTTTTTAAAAGGAGAAGGCAATGTAACAGGGGCAAAGCTTGCGTATCAATATCACCCTCAAGGAATGCAAAACTTTGTCGGCGATGCTCGTTTTTATTTAGAAAGCAGCGTTAACGTGTGGCAATACCGCCATGATCAACAATCACAATCCAACGTGGTCTTGGCTGTGTCACCGGTGGTGCAATTTCCAGCATTTAGTGTATACAACACCCCCTTTTATGTAGAGGCTGGCATTGGTTTTTCATTACTTGATGAGCGCTATTTTGCCGATAAAAACCTAAGTACTCACTATCAGTTTGAAGATAGGATAGGCCTAGTGGCGGATTTTGGTGAAACCAATGTAGCGCTGCGAATTATTCACTATTCAAACGCCGGATTTAAAGCGCCGAACCCAGGGATTAACTTTTTAACCTTGTCGGTGGCACAACGGTTTTAATTGCTTATTTACAGCCCTCGAGAGGATTGCAGCTTTTATTTAAAGTGGTCATAATTATCGCTTAATAAAAAATAAGAGCATCGCAATGCAAATTTGGCAAATCGTACTCGTTATCGTGATTGTACTGGCTATTGTTATCGGCAATTTAGTACTGCTGCGTTTAAGTGCAAAAAGCGAGTTTAAACCCTCAGCACCACGCTCATCTGCGCAAAGCAAAGAAACAAAAAAGCCCTGAATAATCAGGGCTTTTTTTCGTTTAAATGATTGTTCTAACCAACTAACCAGTGTGCCATTAAGGCAATAACAGGCAAGGTTACTAAGGTTCTGAGAATAAAAATAACAAATAGCTCAAAAATATTAACCGGTATTTTACTACCCAATAAAAGTGCGCCCACTTCAGACATATAAATAAGTTGCGTTACACTCATGGCAGCAATAATAAAGCGTGTTACATCGCTTTCAATTGAGCCTGCGGCTAAAATAGACGGAATAAACATATCTGCAAATCCCACCATAATCGTTTGCGCCGCCATTTCAGCTTCAGGTATTTGTAGTAATTCTAAAAATGGAATAAACGGCATACCTAAATATTGAAATATCGGCGTGTACTCAGCAATAATTAACGCAAATGTACCCACAGCCATTACCACAGGTAATACTGCAAACACCATATCAAATGCGTTGTGTAAGCCCTCTTCAATTGTGCCTTTTAAGCCTGGTGCTTTTTCTGCTTTAGTTAATGCAACATCAAGTGAATGCTTAAATAATGTTTTGCCTTCAGGAACCAATTCAGCGTTTCCATCGGGCTCTTCACCATCAATAAGCACGTCCTTTTTAAACCGCAGTGGTGGTAAACGGGGAACAATTATCGCAGCCACTACACCCGCTAAACACACGGTTAGGTAAAAGGGTGCAAATAAGTATTCAAGCTTTACTTGGCCAATAACAACCAAACAAAAGGTAATTGATACAGCAGAGAAAGTGGTACCAATAATCGCAGCTTCACGTTGAGTATAATATTTATCTTCATACTGACGCGCAGTCATTAAAATACCGACGCTACCATCACCTAACCATGAAGCAACACAGTTAACTGCACTGCGCCCCGGCACCCCAAACAATGGACGCATTACTTTAGTAAGTAAGGTACCCACCAGCTCAAGTAAACCAAAATTAAGTAATAACGGCAGTAACAAGCCCGCTAAAATAAACACCGAAAACAACACCGGTAATAAATCTTTCAATACCAGCAAGCCGGTATTTTCTGAGGTAATAGCATGCGGCCCAACTTGAAAATAAGTTAAAAGCACAAACGCCATACCAAACAACCGTGTTACTAACCAAATCCAACTCACATTAAATAAATGATTTAACAAGCGAAATTTGGTTAAGCTTTTCGGTTTAAACACACTAAATATCAACGACATAACGCCAGTAATACAAATAATTGTCGCTATTAGCCCTAGTGCTATTTCACTAAATAAGGCTTGAATTGCTTTTGCCATTACCGCAATAGGGATCGTCATTATTTCGCCAGACGGCACTGGCGTCATGAACAAAAAAACACCGATTAAAGAAGGAATTAAAAAAACCAACCATACTTTCAAATCATAACTTTTTTGGACCGGTGCTGGGCGTGATGAATCTAACTGAGACATATTTTCAACCTGTAAAAACCACAAAAAGAGCTAAGTGCTCTTTTTGTGGGAAGTATTTATATTTATTAAATTTTAATACCGCGCTTGATTAACGCCGCTTCTAATGCTTGTTGTAACCCATTCATTGTACCTGGTTCAAGCGTTTCGCCTTTGTCATCCATCCACGTTAGACTGGTGCCACCTTGTTTGGTTTTGCTAACCAAAATTTGGTATTGACCTTCATCAATTGGAAGCTCTGTTGGTTCATCGCCCCAAATTGAATCCCACACACTGCTTTCTACTTTCGCATAATCTGCTGTAATTAAACCTGTCTCTTGGTTTACTTCAACAATTGTGAACGACAAACGCTCTAAAAATCCAGAAAAGCGATCGAATACGGTGTCATACGTTTGCTCAGTAACAAGTGCGGCATTGCCTTTGTTATCAAACCCGAGTTCTAACGAGATGATCCCTTGACGCTTACGCATATCAACTTCAAGCTGACGGTAGCGGTAATCAAACTCGCTCACTACTTGGTTAAGTGCACGCACTTCAAGCTGTTGTTTTAATAAATCAGTTAGCGGCTTATCACCTTTAAAATCAATAAGCTCAGCGGTTAAAGACGCTGTGCGTTGGTGTTCTTTTTCTTCAATGGTAAATTTAAAACGCTCTAAATCAACGCTTTCATCATTGCCCCATAACCAGCTTTCTTCAGGCTTTACAATAGCGTACCAATCGGTTACGAGTGTTCCTTGCGTTTTATCTTGCTGTGTTGCGTTAATGTTATTATCAGCAAGCACGGCTTGAATCGAATCCCAAATGAATACATCTAAATCATCAATGCCATCATTTTTATCAAAATAAATACGCGCTTGTTTATCTGCTTCCTCAACCCAACTGCCTTTAGCAATGGTTAAAACTTGCGCCGGCGGACGATAGTTTGTTGCCTCCGGATTATTATCATATTGACCCACATCCATTTTATAAACAGGATCTTGAGCGGGTTGAGATAACGATGCAGGCGCTTTAACCGGCTCATGGGCGCGGTAATTACGCTCATTATGAGCATCACTTGTAAATACACTACACCCTGACAAACTTACCAATACACTTACTGCTAGTGCTTTTGGGATCCAATACTGCACAGATAATTCTCCTTAGCATACCCTTAATTGTTTTAACAAATATATGAGTGGGTAATGCCGATTTGGTTCAGTGTAAAATCAATATTAACTTTACATTTATAATTTGCTTGCCTAACTGCATTCAGCCTATGAGATAACAAACGGACTAGGCTACAAATAGACACATTTTTGCTATGGTACTTTCACAAGCTTGTAAAAACAAGAAACACTGCACTATTAACCGCCTAAAATTAACCGCTGCTATAGTTTAACGCGGGTTTTGTGTTAAACTTTGCCGCCGTGCAACGCTACGTGTTTATTTTTTTGTTGCCAAGTCGGTTGTTTTCATCCAAGTAACTTAGGTACTTTAAAACCCATGACTGCATTTTCAAATCATCAAATTGTTTTAACCGCAATTGGCGAGGATAGATCGGGCATCGTCAGTGAACTTACGCAACTCGTAAGCGATTGCCACTGTAATATTATAGATAGCCGTATTGCGATTTTAGGCAACGAATTCACCTTTATTATGCTACTTAGCGGTGATATGTCAGCCATTAGCCGCATAGAGCATACATTACCGACCAAAGGCATGGAGCTTGGACTACTCACTATGATGAAGCGTACTTCAAGCCATAATCAAAGCGAGTTTTGTGCAGGCTATACCTTAGAATATACCGGCATAGACACCCCTGGCACATTAAGTAAAGTAACGCGTTTTTTTGCAGATAATAATATTAATATTTGCTCATTAAAATCAGACACCTACGAAGAAGAAACTGAGCTTAAAATGCGCTGTGAACTTGAATTTAATATTCCCGTTGACGTTGATATTGACCAATTTAAAATTAGTTTTGAAAACCTTTCGCACGTTTTAAACGTAGATTACATCTTTCGACGTATTCGCTAAGGAGTTTAGCATGAACAAAATTACCCCATTACAAAGTGGCGACACAGCACCGGCTTTTAGCTTACAAAACCAAAATGACGAAACCGTCGTGCTCAGCGAGTTATTAAAAGAAAAACAAGTACTGGTATACTTTTATCCTAAGGCGTCAACGCCTGGCTGTACAGTACAAGCCGAAAACCTGCGTGACCAACAAGCCGAGCTTGCTAAATTTAACACCCATGTTGTTGGCATAAGCCCAGATCCGATTAAGCGCCTTAAAAACTTTGAAACAAAAAAAGAATTAAACTTTGATCTACTTTCAGATGAAGATCATGCCACTGCTGAGGCATTTGGGGTGTGGGGCTACAAAAAATTTATGGGCAAAGAATATGATGGTATTCACCGCCTAACTTTCTTAGTAGGCCAAGACGGTAAAATTAAACACTTGTTTGATAAATTCAAAACCAAAGATCATCACCAAGTGGTGTTGGACTATTTAGCCGCTGAATAAAGGCTAAAGGCTAAAGGCTAAAGGCTAAAGGCTAAAGGCTAAAGGCTAAAGGCTAAAGGCTAAAGGCTAAAGGCTAAACAAGATAAAAATAAAAGCGTTGCTCAAGGGCAACGCTTTTTTATATTTGCTTATTTATAATTTAGCTAATAACGGTGATTGTGGAATACCTACTCGAGGAAGTAGAGCCGGTGTTACCGCAAAGGCTGCTGGTAAACGTCCTTTTAATTCAGCCATTTTTGTTTGATTATTTTGCTGATCGTAAATGTAGTATTTTAAAACATCACCATAAGCACTTCCCTCTAAATTACCTTGTTGCAGTGTATCTAATGCATTGTCGTAATCTGCTGCATAAATATAAGCTAATGCTAAGTTTCCAGCAGAACCTTCGTGTAAGTTACCGTCAAGCTCTCTAGACAACCCCTCTAACTCAGCAATAGCCAGTTCATAACGACCTAGTTGTATGTAGGCATTAGCAAGCGAGTTTTTCGTAAAATATGGCGGGTTGCTTCCTGCTGGATACCATGTTTCGTAAGCACTTAAGATATCTTCATATTGTTCAAGTTTAGAAAAAACATGAACGAGTAAAGTATAACTTTCTAATTTAATTTTTCCCTCTTCAAAACCTGATAGCACATCTCTATTTGCATACCATTTTTGAATATTTTTTGCCGTTTGTATTAGTTGTGTTGGTTGATCACTTTTTGCATCACCAGCTACCTCTAAAAGTTGCGCTAACTGTTGGTTATACTGATTACTAGCAGCGGGCTGTTTTTGCGCACTATGTTGGTCATTCTTTGGATTTTCATCAACAATTTGTGCTGCTGCCAACGCGCTAAAAGACAGTGCAGCCAAAGCCATTACCATATGTTTACTTTTCATTGTTTTTTCCTTGTTTAACATTTTGATCCTTTGAATATTAAAACTCTTTGAGTGTTCAATATTCAAAAGAGGGGGAGTGAAAAAGTTATATTTAGATTTTTTTTCATGCTCAGAGAGTAACAAACTGGCTAAATCTAACTGATACTTACCTTTGAGTTTACGCATACATTTTTCGTCACAACTAAGCTCTAACTGCTCTTTTGCCAAACGCGCTAGTTTTGAGCATATTGGGTTCCACCAAAAAACACTTTCTATAAAGCAAATTAGCCATGTCCAATAAATATCACCTTGTTGTAAGTGCGTTAATTCGTGCTCAATAACAGAGTTTAATTCTTTTCGATTTTCCATCTCAGGAGTAAGCCAAACAACCGGATTGACTAATCCTGTTGCAAAAGCAGGCCCTCCAATTGAGGTGAATCTTATTGGGTATATACAGTTTTCTCGTTTTGAAGTGCTATATAAGCTTGAGTTAGCTTGTAAGTTTTTGACTAACTTTACATACATAGCAACACGCAATGTAAACAAGCCAATTCCACTAAACAGCAATACACTAAAAATATGGTTTAATGATGGTAACCAACTCACTGGTGCAATAATGCTACTTTCTGATGTTATGACCTGCGCACTGGTAGGGGCTATTAACGTATTTAAAAAACTAAACTCAGCAACATTAACAATATATTGCGATGTACTTTCAAATAATGGCAATTGAGAAAAGTATTGCCAAGGAACAAACCAGGCTATTAAAGCCAGCATTATTACGTAAAAATTTAATCTAGAAGGGGCACTTTTCATCCCTAATGATGCAAGCAAACAACACACACTAATAATTGTGCAAGTTACAAAATAATCCATCATAGCCTTCTCCTTTAATCTTGCTTTTTATTTTTCAATAACGATTGTAGGTACTCAATATCCTCGTCATTCAGCTTTTCTTCTTTAATAAAGTGGGCAATTAAGCTGCGAGAGTTACCTTTAAAAAAACGCTGCATGAAGCTAGGCATTGCTTGTGCTGAAAATGCGCTTTGAGTGATCACTGATTTAAATACAATCGCTCTCCCCTCTTGCCCGCAGCGAGCTATCGCTTGTTTTTGTTCTAACCTATCAACGATTGTTTTTACTGTGGTGTAAGCTACTTGCTTATCTTTTTTTGTATCAGCAAGTAGGGCTTTATGTAACTGGCTAGCAGTACAAGGCTCGTGCTGCCAAAGCAACTGCATTATGTCTAATTCAAATTCACTAAGTTTCATTTTAACCTCTATTACTACAACTGTAGTTTTCAACTATTACAAATGTAGTAATAAGCACTCAGTGTGTCAATATAAAAATTATATAATTTAAAATAAAAAATAAATTTAGAGGTTGGTAAATACATAAGCGATAAGAGGCATAATTATCGAAGTGAGCATAAATAATGAGATATCATTTTTTGTATTTATCGCTTTAGTACTTTAGCATTCCTGCCGATAGCTAAATTGGTAACGAATAACATTATGGATAATAAACCGTGATACAGCTAAATAAACACTCAGCCTTTGACGTTAAAATTACAGCCGAAAAAACAAATATTACACAACAAACAAAAGACACAACAAAAAATCAGGACAACACTGATTATCAATTATCAGACAAAGAACGCAATCAACTCTCAGGAAAAGAGGCTGAGCAAAACGCTGAAAAAACAGCAAATTCAGAAATGCCTGAATATATCGCAAAAATGATAGAGCAACTTAAAGAGCTTAAACAGCAGCTTGAACAACAAAAAGAGCTACTCTCTCAATTAAAAACTCAATCCGATCCGGAAGACGAGGTCATACAAGCACAAATTGAAGCACAGGCAAATATCGTTTCATCAACACAATCTCAAGTAGTCGCGCTAGTGCAAATGATTAGCCAAGCCATGAAAGACGCCGGTATTACTGACGCGGGTGCACTTGTTAGTGCCATTGTTTGAATTTTCAGAGCCAAGTATTCAGCGTTATATTAATCTACCTTACAAAGGCGGCTTTATTTTTATCATCGGCTTACTATTTCAATGATAAATATGCCTACCCTAGCGGTTAAACAACCACGTTGTGTTTGCGTTCTCACTCTTCATCTAACAGTGCTTGCTGATAAATTTTATTAAACTGTTCAGCAGGTAAGTCAGCCGCAAAGTGGTATATAAGCGCTTTATATTCATCGCTTTGAATTAATTTTGAAAGTGTATTATTAAAGTTCTGCATAAATTTTATATTTTCTTCACTGCGCTCACACATTAAATGCCCAACAGTAAACGATGTTTTTAATTTCAAATCAAAGGAGTGAATATCAGCATCTGTTATATCGTGCCAATACGTGGCTACATCACTGGGGTATTCAATAGACGCATCAAACTCTTGCAACTTCGCTAATTGTTGTAATCTAGAGAATATATTAGTGGGAGCTGGTTTTATTTTAGTTTTATCTACCTCTTCAAGTAGAGACATAATGTCTTCGGAGAATATTCTGAATTTTGATAACCCCAACCTTAATCCACTTTGTGACACCAACTCGTCTAAATTTTTTATATGTTTAAATTGAGCCAAGTTATTTGGAGAATAAAGTCGCGGTGCGAGATACAAAGAAAACGGCTTTGATATTAAATAGCGGCTTGCTCGTTCTGGCGTGTTAATTTTGTTGGCGAAACAATGACTAATGCCAAATTGCACCTCAACATTGGTATCTGGCGCTTTTACAAACTCAATTCTGTAATCTCGCATTTCAGCCAAAATTAACTTATAAAGCTGCGCGTCGAGTGATTTTCCTTCGGTAACTGAGTTCAGTCGTAGCAAAGACTCATCGTTACTACTTAATACGATTTTTGTTTTATTTGCGTCAAACTCTGCAAAACGCGTATTTTCATAATCTAATTTATATAATGCCTGCAACCGTCCCGATGATTTTAATTTTGGCATTGTTTGGTCAAATTTTCTCGCCAAGGCTTTCCCTTTTTCATTATTCGAAAAGGCTAAATAAATAGGCCTTGCTGGCACAACCTCTACATAATTAAGCTTTGATTTGTACTCTTTGGGAATGTTGTAGTCAAAATCAACGAAAGCATCTATGCGTTTATTGAGTAGCAGTGCCACTGCGTTTTCAATAGTAGAAGCCGGGTAATAATCGTGTGGGTATTCAATAAACTTATCGAAATTGTAGCCATCGAGCCAGCTTAATACTTTGTTGTTTAAATCAGACAGTTTATTAAACTTATGAGCAGAATCTACAAAATACGCATTAATTGGGTAATCGTAGTCTAAATACCAATTAGGATAATAAGCTAAAGGAATATCCTCTTTAGCAACACCAACAACAATATCATATTGTTTTTGTTCAAATAAATTGGTAATTCGTTTGTAAGTACTAAAATCAAACTCGAGCTGTTCATCCGCATAAACTTCTTTTAATAATTCAATATAAACGCCTGTTTCATCCGGATTAGTGTAATCAACCCAGTGAGTCACGCCCACTTTTACAGTAGCAAAAGCCGAGTTTATAAAAACATAAGAAAAAACAAACAACAGTAGTAGGTATTTAACCAAGCGCATTCTCCCAATCACTTAGTTTAATATATGCACCACCAGTGCACTTTGCAAACTTAGGTGTTAGTTTGGTACTTTAAAAAGGTTCAAGGTTCAAGGTTCAAGGTTCAAGGTTCAAGGTTCAAGGTTCAAGGTTCAA
>NZ_KI912432.1:0-29008 GCF_000518425.1 Pseudoalteromonas sp. 23_GOM-1509m | reverse complement strand
AAGGTTCAAGGTTCAAGGTTCAAGGTTCAAGGTTCAAGGTTCAAGGTTCAAGGTTCAACAAAATAAAAACAAAAGCGCTGCTCAATAACAACGCTTTTAAATATTAGCTTTTCTTAAAAATCATAGAAAAGTTAGTGATAGTAATATCTTAGGTAATTTGTTAAAACTTTACAGAAGAAAAGTGAGCGTGGTATGGATATAAACCTGCACGACTCGCGCACTATAAGATTATTAAATCGCTCAATAAGGACAAGTATTGAATAAAGAAGAGTACAAGGAAAGTGGGATCTTATATGCGGTGTTTACTACCGTTTTATTATATTTCTTTTTTAAGATTACTTTAATTTTCTCTATGGGGTTAGATTGGAGTTCAATTTGTCTAAGCTTCCTTTGGGATAATATTGATACTGCAATTACACCTTTTACGGCATTTTTAATAGTGGCAGTTTTAAGCTGTGTCTGGTTTTTTTATTGCGCCATAAAGTACAAACGAAAAGTTGGCAAATCAGCATATTTCCTATTGGCTGTTGGAGCGGTGTTTTATTACTTTTGGTTCAAAGGCTTTTACGGTTTTTGGCAGCTAATGAGCTACGAGAAAAAAGAAATTACATTACAAGAGTTTTATGAAAAAACGGGTGGTACAGAAAGGTTGAAATTTTTGTTTGGTAATAAACTTAACGAAAATGTATTGTGCAAATCGCAATTGAACAAAACAAATTAGAAGTGGGATAAAAACAGATTATTTTGTTCGTTCCCAACAAGTTATTGCCAACTATCTTCTGCCGTTTATTTACGGCGTTAACATGTTATACACTTTTCAAAAAATGGAGTTTGAAAATGAGAAAAGAGTTCGAATTCACAGTTAAGGGTCATAAAATTAAAATTGTTAACTCATGGTTTGGTGGTGCAAAACTATATGTTGATGGCGATTACCGTGATCAAGACTCTACATTTATTGCTAACGGCAAAACGGCACTTCTTTCAGCTAAACTTGCTGATCTTGGTGTTTTAGAGATTTTCCCCATATCAGCTTTAATATCTGTAGAAATGGATGCATTTTTAATTACGGACGATGAAAGGTTGCAAGTATACAGCTCACATAAGCGTTTAAACTTAACACAGCAGCGATTAGCAAAATAAACACATAGGTAAAATATGAAACTATTAATGGCCCCTTTATTACTCATTATTGCTGGATGCAGTAGTGTTGCGCAAAAGGATGAAAAATATTCGCCGTGCTCTGAAGCATGGTTTAACCATGTTGAACAGCAAATTAATACCGGTGACGGTTATGGACATGGGCCAGACATTGGCTCTTTAGAATGGCGCTCTGTGATCATGTTTAAACTCGGTATTAGAGATAAGCCAAACGTACCAGAATTAAATACACAGCTGTGGTGCCAGTTTATTGATGAAAATTATATTTAAAGCCTACTTGGCTTTATGAGCTGAAATTTGTTGAGTTAGGTTGGGTTTATAACCCAACCTTGTATCTACGTTATATAACTTAACGCAGAGCAGCTTACAGCTGCTCTTTAATTAATCCCCAAATACTTATGTACTTGAATTGATAAGCGCCAGTTTTTGGCGATACAAGTATCAATAGCTAATTTAGTGGCTGAGGCTTTTTGGCTGATTGGCTGCAAATATACCAGTTTTGGGTTTACACCGGTGGCGGCAAATAGCCCTTCCAATTCTTCTACGTGTTTTTGCATAGCAACTGGGTGTTTAATTTCATCGGCGCGTTGCATAGCACTACTGAGTACTTTGTAGCCACCGCGCATATTAATTTTTGGCGATACCGTGACCCACGTTTGTGCAGGGGCGAGTATTTCGAAGGTGCCACTGGTTTCTATTTGTGTGCTAAAGCCATGATCATGCAGTAAATTACATACTGGGTTCAAATCATACATGCAAGGTTCGCCACCGGTTATAACAACATGCTTGGCGGTATAGCCACGGGATTTAAATAACTCCAGTACTTGCGAGGCACTGGCCTCAGCCCAATGATCTGAGTCGGCTTTTTTTTCTACCGTGTCATCAAGTGATACTTTATATACGTTATCAACATCCCAGGTTTGCTTTGTGTCGCACCATGAACATCCCACAGGGCAACCTTGCAGGCGTAAAAAAATAGACGGCGTACCAGTAAAACTCGCTTCACCTTGAATGGTTTCAAACACTTCATTAATTTTGTACAAAAGAAATCTCACTTACAACCTGACGGCAAAATTGTTACTATTAGAAATCACAAAGCACGGTGCAAAAATTGTCATTTATGCCTTGGCCGTGTAGTATATCGCGCCCTGATATAAACCTCTATCAAAACTAAAGAGCAAACCACGTATGACGCAAAAAGTAGTTGTTATTTATTCCGGCGGTATGGACTCATTTACTGTATTAAATAAAGCCCTGCAGCAAGGCCATGATGTTTATGCCCTCTCGTTTGATTATGGTCAGCGTCATGTTAAAGAACTTAAAGTCGCCGCCAGCGTATGTGAAAAGCTAAATGTACCGCACAAAATTGTTGATATATCGGCAATTAATCAGCTTATTGGTGGTTCGTCGTTAACAGACGATATTGATGTGCCAGAAGGCCATTACGAAGAAGAAAGCATGAAAAGCACCATTGTGCCTAATCGCAACATGATTTTACTTTCTTTAGCGGTAGGTTATGCGGTGTCGCTTAAAGCAAGCAAAGTATATTACGGTGCGCATTCGGGCGATCATGCTATTTACCCAGATTGCCGCCCTGAGTTTGTTAAAAAGATGGATGATGTGTGTCGTATTGCTAATTACGATGCGGTAGAAATTTTTAGCCCGTATTTAAATAATACTAAAATCGATATTTTAACCGATGGTATTAAAATGGGATTAGACTACAGCCAAACATGGACCTGTTATAATGGTCGTGATAAGGCCTGTGGCAAATGTGGCGCTTGCCAAGAACGTTTAGAAGCCTTTGAGCTGAACAACGTAACCGACCCGCTTGAATACGAGTAAAGTTTAAAATAAGCACACTATAAGGCTACCAAGGGTAGCCTTTTTTAGTATGAAAAAACATTAAAGCCAGCGTTTTACCCGCGATTTGTAATCCTCAAATTGCTCACCAAATAACTGATGTAACGCCCGCTCTTCGGGAATGATTTGAAACAGCGTTAAATAACCAACATAGCCCACAATACCTAAAAAAGCCCAAATAGAGCTTAGCCACACGCCCCACCCCGCCAGTATAAAAGCAAAGCCTAAATACATAGGGTTACGTGAGAGTTTATATACCCCTGAGGTAACTAAGCTTGTTGCTTGCTCAGGTTTATTTGGTAGTACCGTGGTTTTGGCTAAACGAAAACTGACGACCCCAGCAATACAAAAGAAACAACCTATGCCGACTAATCCTAATGCTAGGTAAGTTATGAAGGCGGTAAAGTCTATTACTGTGTAATGCGCAATCAGTGCCATAACAGCAGCGAAAAATACCACAACGACAACCGGTGGAATTTTATTATTTAACATACCTATTCCTTGTATCGATTAAAAAAACTACATGGTTACTATATGGTGGCGGCACAAATAATAACAATGACTTTATAAATACAAATAAAGTTACAATTTATTGCCTTTATCGGCGCTTAATTATGGTTATAATTTAAACTTAAAATAAAATTAAAGGAAGTAATTATGTCTGGCACAACAATGATAGTTCTCATTGTACTTATTTCTGTAGGTTCGGGGGTTATTTACGATATGTATAAAAAGCACCTTGAATTTAAACATAAAGTTCAAGACAACAATCAAGATGCTCATAAGCAACTAGCAGAAGTAACCGCGCAAGTGACTGAACTCAAACAGCGAGTACAAACACTTGAAGCCATTGTTACCGACTCAAGCTATAGCGTAAAACAAGAAATAAACAAACTATAGCCGTCCCTTAGTTATAAATAATTAGGGTATAAATGTGCATTTTCTGGCTGCTCTATACCATGGGCAGCTAAAAACCCGCCAATGGCTTGTCCACACCCTTGGGGTGCCCTGCCGCTGTCTATTTCAAAGTTTAACTGATTCGCCTCTTGCTTACCCATAGAACATAAACTAACTGAACTTGGTGAACGCATGGCAATGCTTAGCTCCCCGACCTGCTCTGCGTGTACATGTTTACTAAAGCGCGCAAAGCCTTGGTATTTAAAATGCTCACTCACATACTCGTTACTTACAGCAACAAGTGCGGCAATAAAGCTATGTAAAAAGCTGTTGGTTGTTGCATCAGGTGCTAAAAATGACAAGGTTTTATTATTAAATTCGCTTAGCTGACAACTATCGCAATGAAGTTTAACCGTATACACCTGCTCGCCGGTGATTATGGCTTGGCAGTTAATTAGCGCAATTTTATTATCCGCAAACACCAGGCGCTCTATCAGGTCGTTCAATGGAATATTTTTAAACGATGTGCTTTTAACAAGCTCAGGGTTTTGCGCCATAACAGGTAAATCATGATGATTATTAAACGGCGTGCTGGTTGCGCCTTGATGCTGCAGCTGAAAAAGCTCTCTTACTTCATGCTCGCGTGCCACTTTCAATGCTAAAAATGCTGTTTGAATAAGCTCTGAGGTTGGCAAATTTTGCTCTACTGGCCAGCGACGACCAAACAGTAACTTTTTTGCTTTGTTCTCAGCACGGTAATTATCTGGACTAAGTACCGCCACTTGCAGATAAATATCACTGTTTTTTTCTGCAGCTAACACACTAAAGTGAGTAGAAAAACTAATGTCGTTAAGCACTTCATTAACGCTGGCTAGCGTATGTTTGTAACGTAAAAAATGCTGGGGAACAATCCAATTATTATTGGCCAGTTGTACTAACGGCGCATACGAAATCGGTTGCTCGTAACTGTGTTGCCACTTTTGCCCATCGCCTAATAATGGCTCAATTTTTATATTTTTATCTGACATATATAAACCAAATAAATCCGCCTGATGGCAAGATATTAACTATGAAGCACTTTACGTAGTTAATCACAAAAACCGATCACACTGACAGGAGCATTTAGCATTCAAATACTCGTTGATACTCTGTTATAACTTTTTGATAGTAAAGTCTATCTTTATTGAGCATTCGAGTATAATGGTTAAGCAATTGCTGCTGATATTGATGATGTTGTGGATTGTGTTTATCCCACATTTGAGCACCGGTTTGAGTGAGTGTTTGGCTGGCATTTACACTAACGTGTAATACTTCGTAAAAACGTTTGTTTTCAACAATAATTTGCTCGTTTTCGAGCTTTAAATTACAGGCTTTTAAACCTTCGCGCACTTTGTAAAGATGCTGAATGGGGCAAATAATAAAACTGAGTTGTTGCAAGCTTTGCGGGTTGTTGGCAATAATTTGTTCAATAAGCTTTAAACATAAATCGCCCCCCACACCAGCAATAACCACCACTTGCTTTGCAGCTGTTGGCAATTTAATCTGCGCAACATCTTCGCAGCGCACTTGCCATGAAGGTAAAGATTTACCTTGCTCAAATTGTTGCAGCGACTGTTCGAGCGCTTCCATTAACGTTGGAATAATATCCACAAAATTTATATGTTTTGCTATACCGCGCTCAAGTAACGCCATCCCTAAAAAGCCATGATCGCAGCAACAATCCCAAACAATATCGTAAGGCTCTGTAATTAACGAATTGATGGCGTTTAAACGTTTACTGAGTTTCATTTAACTCACTATGTTTTTGTTTTGTACACCAATGCTTTTAAACTTTTATCGCTATCAATTTCAATAAAGCGATCAGTCGGTTCTAGGCGTTTAACAAACCCAATAGCACCTTGAGTATGTTCTTGAATAAGTGCTTTAAAGTCGTTTTCTGAAAGCTCTGGGCTATTAGCGCATAACAACAGCTGTGTAGTATCGTTTAAAAGCTCAGGAAGTCTGCGCAACACTTTTTGGTAGTCTTTAGTTAATATAAAACTGCCTTTTTGAAAGCTGGGTGGATCAACAATAATTAAATCAAACGGTGCGGCTTTTTTTAGCTTACCAAACGACTTTAAAATATCATGCGGTAAAAAACTGACGCCCCTATCAACATTGTTTAGTTGATGGTTTTGCTTACCGACTTTTAACACGCCTTTGCTCATATCCATGTTCATCACATGATCGGCAGCGCCGTGCATAGCCGCTACCGAAAAACCACAAGTATAAGAAAACAGATTAAGTACTTTGGCATGTTTACTATTTTGCATGACAAACTCACGGCCTTTTCGCATATCAGGAAAAATACCGGTGTTTTGCTTACTCATTAAATCAACCAAAAAACGCACACCATTTTCGGCTACGCTATGGCGCGCGGGCAATTGCCCGTGAACAAGGGTGTTATGGCTTTGCAGCCCCGCTCGCTGCTGATACACCAATGCAGTAATTAGCTCTGGATGATGTTGTTGTGCCCACTGCCATAACGTATCGGTGAGCGTAGTGAGTGTTACCTCATCAATTTCACTGTATGACACCAAAAACAAACTCGGTGGATAAAAGTCTAAGTTAATATGGCTTAGCGCTTCTACGCTGTGGCCGCGACCATGAAATACGCGGCATAATTCGTTATCTGCAAAAGGCGTGTCTGCTAATGCATTAATAAGAGGAGTAAAATCGATTGTCATTTAATTAATCAACTGTTGTTGTAGTTCATGTATTTCGTCGCGTACAGAGGCGGCTTTTTCAAATTCTAAATCACTAGCGTAGGCATGCATTTTGGTTTCAAGCTGCTTAATTTGCGTGGCAATTTCTTTCGCACTAAGAATTTTTTTAGACTCTTTACGAATAAGCTGTAAGTTATCTTGTGGTGAAGCATCTTCACCTACATCCATTACATCGAGTATCTTTTTGATCAGTGCTTTAGGCTCAATACCGTGCTTAACATTATAAGCATGCTGTATATCACGGCGGCGCTGGGTTTCATCAATGGCTTTGGCCATCGACTTAGTGATTCTATCGCCGTATAAAATGGCACGGCCATCAAGATGGCGAGCAGCACGGCCTATGGTTTGAATAAGCGAGCGAGCTGAGCGTAAAAAGCCTTCTTTATCAGCATCTAAAATAGCTACTAATGCCACTTCTGGCATATCTAAGCCTTCACGTAGTAAGTTAATGCCTACTAACACATCAAACACACCGGCACGTAAATCACGAATAATTTCGACCCGCTCAACGGTGTCTATGTCAGAGTGTAAGTAGCGTACTTTTACATTATGTTCGCTTAAATAATCGGTTAAATCCTCAGCCATGCGTTTGGTCAGTGTTGTTACTAACACGCGCTCGCCTTTTTCAACACTTTTATAAATCTCTGAGAGTAAGTCATCAACCTGATCGCCAACCGGACGCACTTCTATTAATGGGTCAAGTAAGCCGGTTGGACGAATAACCTGCTCTGCAACCTCGCCATTGCTGCGCTCTAATTCAAAATCACCCGGTGTGGCCGACACATAAATAGTTTGCGGTGCAATGGCTTCAAATTCTTCAAAACGCAGTGGGCGGTTATCCATGGCCGAGGGCATTCTAAAGCCATATTCAACGAGGTTTTCTTTACGGCTTCTGTCGCCTTTATACATAGCGCCAATTTGCGAGACAGTTACGTGCGATTCATCAATAATCATTAATGCATCGTCGGGTAAATAATCAAGTAATGTCGGCGGCGGATCGCCAGGTGTACGCCCCGATAAGTAACGGCTGTAGTTTTCAATGCCTGAGCAATAACCAAGCTCGGTCATCATTTCTATGTCGTATTGGGTACGCTGCGCAATACGTTGCTCTTCAACTAATTTATTAGCGCTGAGTAATTGTGCCCTGCGCTCTTTAAGCTCAACTTTTATTTTTTCGATGGCTTCGAGTATTTTTTCTCGTGGCGTTACATAGTGAGTTTTAGGGTAAATAGTAGCGCGCACTATGTGTTTTTCAACAGCACCAGTGAGGGGATCAAAAATACTCAAGCGTTCAACTTCATCATCAAACATTTCTACACGTACTGCGTAGGTATCTGATTCAGCGGGGAATATATCCACCACTTCGCCGCGAACACGATATGTACCACGACTAAAATCAATATCGTTACGGGTGTATTGCAGCTCTGCAAGGCGGCGCAGCATATCGCGCTGGTCGACTTTTTCACCCACTTTTAAAAGCAGCATCATTTTCATGTATGAATCAGGATCGCCCAGACCATAAATCGCCGATACCGACGCAACGATTATGGTATCGCGACGCTCTAACAGCGCTTTAGTGGCGCTGAGCCGCATTTGCTCAATGTGTTCATTGATGGATGCATCTTTTTCAATAAAGGTGTCACTGGCTACCACGTAGGCTTCTGGTTGGTAGTAATCGTAGTAAGATACAAAGTACTCAACCGCATTATGCGGGAAAAATTCTTTCATCTCGCCGTATAATTGCGCCGCTAAGGTTTTATTGTGCGCCATAATAATAGTGGGGCGATTTAAATCACTAATGATGTTAGCCATCGTGAAGGTTTTTCCCGTCCCTGTTGCGCCCAATAAGGTTTGATGAGCAAGCCCTGCTTCTAAACCTTCGCACAACTGAGCGATAGCGGTAGGCTGATCCCCAGCGGGTTTAAATTTTGATTCTAACTGAAAATGATCGCTCAATGACTACACTCCTGTAATGCTTGACTGCTTAACGCTTCAATTTCTTTCATAAACCACTTATAGGCTACAAGGGCTGTGAATAAATTACCAATGGCCGCGCCAATAAACAAGCCGATTAAACCTGCCAGTTCATTCCCGATATACGCAAAGGGAACATAAAAAATAAATAACCGAATGACGCTCAAAACTAAGGCGTTCATGGGTTTGTGTAAAGCGTTAAACGAGGAGTTGGATAAAATGATCACTCCTTGCAAGCCATAACTTAATGGGATGGTATAAATAAACAGTTTTATGACATCAACAACGGCTTGCTCCTTACCAAATATTTCACTGATGACGCCTGAGAACATAATTAATAAAATATAAATAACAAACTGCCATAACATCACAAATTTTAAGGTTCCTAGGTAGGCATCCTTTACGCGAGAAAAATGACTGGCTCCAAAGTTTTGACTAATAAAAGGTGGCAAAGTCATCGATAATGCTAATACCACCAAACTCGCTATTGATTCTATTCGACTCCCTACTCCAAAAGCAGCCACAGCCTCTGGACCATGATGTGCAACCAATGCTGTCATTACTGCCATAGCAACCGGTGTTAGCATGTTAGCACCTGCTGCGGGTAAGCCTATTTTTAATATTTTACGAATAGCTCCAATAACCGTTTGCGACCCTGCTTTTAAACTCAATAAGCGCTTTTTAGCAATTAATAAGTATAAAATAATTGCCACAGCAACTGCCCATGCTATAACACTGGCGATGGCGGCTCCTTTAATGCCAAACGCAGGAATGGGGCCAAAACCAAAAATAAGTACAGGATCGAGTACCGCATTGATAAGCCCCGCTCCACCCATAATAATACTCGGTGTTTTAGTATCGCCACTGGCACGCAGTACAGAATTACCAATCATCGGGGTAATTAAAAATACACTGCCTAAAAACCAAATACTGATATATTCATGAATGAGCGGTAATACTTGCTCTCCAGCTCCGAGTAAAGTAAAAATAGGATCAATTAATAAATAGCCACACGTAGATAAAACCAACACTAATACCACCGCAATCAACAACGATATACTGGCATCAAAACGCGCTTCTTCAATATTGTTACTGCCTAATGCTTTTGCTATTACCGCTGAGGTACCTATGCCTAAACCAATCGCTAAACTAATAACGGTAAAGGTGACGGGAAATGTAAAGCTCACTGCAGCAAGCGGCTCAGTACCCAATAAGCTAATGAAAAAAGTATCAACTATGTTGAACATCATTAGGGTGATCATCCCAAAGATCATCGGAATGGTCATTTTCTTTAATGTAGGCAAGATTGGGGCGGTGAGTAAATCAGGGCGAGTATGTGCGCGCATAAAATAAATAAGCCTCTTTTACTGAACGGCATATTTTAAAGCATCCGAGCTGTTCAAGCCATGCTTTATTAAATCTAAACAATTAATTAAACGTTTAATCTACAAACTGTTATTTTTATGCCTTTGTAAACAAATTTTGCGCTAACACACTAAAAACCAAATAAAATACATTTATGTAACTTTTGCAACATTTATTTTTTAGGTTTTGTTGATTTATCACACAGTCAGAGACTGTGTTTTATCGTCACGAAAAATTTTATTTATCGATTAAGTGAGTAACTTAGCTGAATCGTAAGCTATTGTTTTTAAATGTATAAAAAAAAGCTTTTAAATACTTGAAATCGTTGTAGCGCCCTACAATGCTGGGGGTGCTGATGTTCTTAAAGTTTCATAAACAGAGTTATCCACAGAAACCGTGGATAACTCAATCAACCCCACGTTTATAAAGGGCTACAACCGAGTGCTAAATTGTCTGATCATTTGGTTTTTTCCGTTACCAATATGCAAACAGCATTGTATGCCCCTGTTATGTGTATGAAGGTGATTTTTTCTTAGACTAATATCAGTGAGTAACACACTCAAACAGGTAGCTAACTCATTGATTGTTTTATTTTTGTACAAAGCATTGCTGCTGCAGTCAAAATTTATATTATGTTTTAGCGCTAGTTTTAGTTTACGTAACTAATACGCATTTAGTTCAACCGTTTTAACGTACCAAAAATAAAAAGGAGCCATTTATTTTAAATAAGTTAATTATCGCTTTATAAAAATACAGGAAATAGAACGCGTTTTTGCTATTAAAAGCCGTTTTCTTAAATTTTACTCATCACTTTATTAGCTCAAATTACAAACTTCATGCAAATATTACCCTGTTTTTATAAAACAATATCACTGCGCTTTACTTAAATAGTGTTACAAAACGCGCAGATTGCACATAAAAACAACGAATAGACCTCTTTTTTGAATTTATGATCTTTTATATGTTGACACTTTGCTATGCGGTCATTAATATTTCGCCCCGTTGAAAGGCAAGACGCTTCCCCCTTAGCTCAGTTGGTTAGAGCGACGGACTGTTAATCCGCAGGTCCCCCGTTCGAGTCGGGGAGGGGGAGCCAAGTTTTTCAGCCATAAACGATTCCCCCTTAGCTCAGTTGGTTAGAGCGACGGACTGTTAATCCGCAGGTCCCCCGTTCGAGTCGGGGAGGGGGAGCCAAGTTTATGTTTATGATGTAGTTCCCCCTTAGCTCAGTTGGTTAGAGCGACGGACTGTTAATCCGCAGGTCCCCCGTTCGAGTCGGGGAGGGGGAGCCAATTTTATGTGTATGTTTTAGTTCCCCCTTAGCTCAGTTGGTTAGAGCGACGGACTGTTAATCCGCAGGTCCCCCGTTCGAGTCGGGGAGGGGGAGCCAATTTACTACAATCACATAGACATACCCTCCAATTTGCTCTACCATTCTTCTTTTAAAATAAAAACTTTTTTGCTTAAAAAACTAACCATTTGATAACTATTGATATCGAGCTATAATTAGTTTAATAATCATGAGGTTGTGTCCTCCCCCATTTGACATAAAAAGATTAAATAATGGCAGCTTTCAAAAAACTTATTCTTATACAACTGTTAGCTTGGCTGGTACTTGTGTCCGCTGGTAGTTATTTTATTAGCCAAAATTTTGATAATGCCATCGGCAATGCTCAAAAAAATGCACAAGCGACCGTTGAGCAATACATTAAAAATCTCTCTGCGACAGATATATCAGCAGAAAATCTTAAAAACACGCTTGCAACTAGTGAAACCTTTTCAAATTTTGTTTTACGTGACTATCAAGGCGTTGAAGTATTTTCGGTTAACAATGCAGTGCAATTACCTTTTATTGCTGAGCTTATTCAATCTAGTAGCAACTCAGTACGTCCTCAGTACGCCACAAATAATAACGCCGATATAAAAATTGAATTTAAATTAAACATTACTCACTTGGGTGAGCAGTTTCAAACCGCGTTTTTTGTTATTTTAATTGTTAGCACCCTACTCGCCCTAATACCTATTATATTGATGAAAACCATTGTTAAGCACATTAACGACAATATATGTACGGACGTTGCTGATGTTATTGATGTATATATCAATCAAAACCAACTAGGTGATGATTTTGCAACTAAAATTGATTCACCTGAGTTAGCTAAGTTGGGGAAAAGTTTAATTCCTAGCTTTAATCGTTTATCACACTTTTTAAAAAGTAAAAACGACAATATAAAAAATGCAGCCCACGATATTAAACGTGAAGCCTACAAAGACGGTGTTACTGAATTAGGTAATCGCAATATGTTTGTTGATTACTACGAAAAAAATATAGAAAACACCGAAATAAGTACATTTGGCTCTTTAGCACTTGTCCGCTGTAGTGAGTTACAGTCAATTAATCAAAGTCGAGGCTATCAAAAAGGTGATGAGTACATTAAGTCGGTTGCAGATATCATAGTAAATATCAGTGGCACCTATTCCGGCAGTCAAGTTTTTAGAGTAAACAGCTCTGACTTTATAATTATATTGCCGAATACCCCGTTAAAAGAAGCTGAAAAATTTGGTGAAAACTTACAATCTCGCTTTACTCAATACATGCAAAACCAAGAGCTTAGCTCGGTTGCAAACACAGGTATTGTGGGTTACGAAAAAGCCAAACCTTTAGGTGAGTTGCTCTCTATCGTTGATAACGCAATGAGTATGGCGCAATCTAAGCAAGCTAATGCGTGGCATGTGCAGCGCGATACTGATCTTGTTAATAATGTGAGCGCAGGGTTTGGTAATCAAAACTGGCGTAAAGTGATTAACGAAGTGATCGAGTCTAAAAGCGTCCATTTAGTGATCCAAAATATTATGCCATTAGGTAAAAGCATTAAAGCCTATGCTGAAATTCAAGCCCGCTTCAAAACAGAAGAAAATCAAGCTTTGCCTACCGCTTCATTTTTAGCAATGGCTGAAAAGCTCGATATGGCAATAGAAATTGATAAGTTAATTATAGAATCGTCATTAGAAAGAATAAAATCGAGTAATTTATCTGAAAAATACTTTGGCTTAAATATCACCCCTTCAAGTGCGCACAGTGACCAATTTATGATTTGGTTAGAGCGTCGTTTGCTTAAAGATACCCATATTGCTTCTAAGTTAATTTTTGAGGTGAGTGAATTTGGTCTGCAACAAAACATTAAAGCAAGCAAACGTTTTATTGATATGGTGCATCGCGTTGGAGCCAGAATTACTGTTGAACGCTTTGGTGTAGGACTCACATCATTTAAGTTTTTCAGAGATTTAAAACCAGACTTTATTAAAATGGATGCAAGTTATACCCGAGGCTTAGAGGATGATAAAAATAATCAGTACTTTATGCGTTTAATGGTCGACCTTGCTCACCGAATTGGTGTCAGTGTTTTTGCTGAGGGCGTTGAAAGCCAAGAAGAAAAACACATTGTAGAAACGTTATGCCTAGATGGTGTTCAAGGTTACTACATTGAAAAGCCCAAAGACATCTAACGCCTCTACTCCAATTAACGTAAAAAAAGAGCATGTATGCTCTTTTTTACGTTCTAAAGTGTGCTTTTATGAATTTTCAGCCGTTAAAATGCTGACAGTTTTTTAATTGCAATGTCCCTTGATTTTAACCCTTTACAATTAGCCCATTATTTAACGTTGTTTATTTAACTGATAATCACTCAACGTGTTGTTAATCACAGTAGAAAAAAGGATAATACACGGGATTTTATTAGCGTGAGGCACACATGACAGAATACGTCTTGTTATTAATTGGAACAGTGTTAGTCAACAACTTTGTATTAGTACAATTTTTAGGCCTTTGCCCGTTTATGGGTGTGTCTGGGAAACTTGACACAGCCATAGGTATGTCTTTGGCAACTACCTTTGTGCTAACGCTTGCCTCTGTGACAAGCTATTTAGTAAATGAGTATATTTTATTACCATTGGATATTACCTATCTGAAAACAATGAGCTTTATTTTAGTGATAGCTGTTGTTGTACAATTTACTGAAATGGTTGTCAGAAAAACCAGTCCAACGCTTTACCGGTTACTGGGAATATTTTTACCTTTAATAACCACTAACTGTGCGGTATTGGGTGTTGCTTTATTAAATATCAAAGAAGATCACACGTTTTTACAATCGGCCGTTTATGGCTTTGGTGCTGCGGTGGGTTTTTCATTAGTATTGGTTTTATTTGCTGCATTGCGCGAACGTTTAGCCGCAGCAGACGTACCAACCCCATTTAAAGGTGCCTCAATCGCAATGATAACGGCAGGTTTAATGTCAATGGCCTTCATGGGTTTTACTGGATTAGTGAAGTTTTAATATGACCTTGTTGTACGCTTTAATAGCGCTGGGTTTGCTGGCGTTAATTTTCGGATTAATTTTAGGGTTTGCAGCAGTACGCTTTCGAGTTGAAGGTAATCCTGTTGTAGAACAAATCGACACCATTTTACCGCAAACACAATGCGGCCAATGTGGTTACCCGGGCTGTCGTCCTTATGCAGAAGCCATTGCCAATGGCGATGAAATAAATAAATGCCCTCCAGGTGGTGAAGCGACCGTTAAAAAGCTAGCTGATTTAATGGGGGTTGAGGCTAAACCCCTCGCTGGCGGCGAACAAGCAGATCCGGTTAAAACAGTGGCGTATATCCGCGAAGATGAATGTATTGGCTGTACTAAATGTATTCAAGCCTGCCCTGTTGATGCCATTGTGGGTGCAACACGTCAAATGCATACCGTTCTAATTGACGAATGCACTGGCTGCGATTTGTGCGTTGAACCTTGTCCGGTCGATTGTATTGACATGCTACCTGTTGCACCATCAAAACAAACCTGGAAATGGCAATTAGACGCTATTCCTGTTACCCAAATAGATTAGAGGTTTGAGTGGAAAAGTTACTTGAACAAATAAAAAAAGGCACCGTTTGGGCATTTCCTGGCGGCGTACATCCTCCTCAGCAGAAATCATTATCTAATAGTGCGCCTATAGCCAGACTCCCTTTGCCTGAAAAACTTGTTCTGCCTTTAAAGCAGCACATTGGCGCTAGTGGTAAATTAATAGTTGAAAAAAACCAGCACGTGTTAAAAGGCCAAGCGTTAACAAAGCCATCAGCTAATTGGTCGGTGCCAATACATGCACCTACATCAGGTACTATTATTGATATTACGCCTATGCCATCAGCGCATCCTTCGGCATTACCTGAATTGAGCATTATTATTGAACCCGATGGCAACGATACCTGGTGTGAATTATCGCCTTTAGCAAACCCAGCCACTGCATCACACGATGAACTGGTTGATGTTATTCATAATGCGGGGATCTCTGGCATGGGCGGCGCAGGCTTCCCAACCTATGTAAAAGCTGATATTAAACAACCTATTGAATTTTTGATTGTTAATGCGGTTGAGTGTGAACCTTACATCACGGCTGACGATACCTTAATGCGTGAGCACGCCGCTGAAATAGTCAAAGGTATTGAGCTAATGCAGCAGTTACTCAATCCGACGCTGTGTATTATTGGCATTGAAAACAATAAGCCCGAGGCTATCACAGCCATGACAGAAGCGGCGAAGCATAACGAGCATATCTTAATACAAACCGTGCCTACTGTTTACCCTTCTGGCGGTGAAAAACAGCTAATAAAACTGCTCACTAACCGTGAAGTACCAAACGGCGGTATCCCTGCTGATATCGGCATTTTAGTACATAACACCGGCACTTTATTTGCGATTCAGCAAGCTGTATACGAAGGTAAACCGTTAATTGAACGTGTCGTTACCGTTACCGGCAATACTATACATAATCCAGGCAATGTATGGGCGTTATTAGGTACTGAAATTAAGCACTTACTTGATTGCCAAGGTTTTTCACCGGTGCCACAACAACGCGTGGTCATGGGCGGCCCTATGATGGGCTTTACCTTACCCACAGTTCGTATTGGCGTTGTTAAAACAACAAACTGCATACTTGCCCCAGATCATAAAGAATTAGCAGAGCCTGGCCCAGAAAAAGCCTGTATTCGCTGCAGTGCCTGTGCCGATGCCTGCCCTGCCTCGTTATTGCCACAACAATTACAATGGTTTGCTAAATCAAAAGAATACGACAAACTCCAAGAGCATAACTTATTTGACTGTATTGAATGTGGTGCCTGTGCCTATGTATGCCCTAGTGAAATACCACTTGTTCAGTATTACCGCGTTGCAAAAGTTGAAATTAAAGAGCAAATTGCCGAGAAGATAAAATCAGATCGCGCTAAAGAGCGCTTTGATGCACGTAAAGCGCGTTTAGAGCAAGAACAAGCTGAGCGAAAAAATCGCCACAAACGTAAACCTGCCCCTAAATCGACCGAAGAGCAGCAAAAAGTAGCCGATGCCCTTGCCCGCGTTAAAGATAAAACCAGCGATGGTGACAATAAATCAGCTGTAGCAGCGGCAATTGCGCGTGCTAAAGCGAAAAAGCAAGGTGGCGAACTCGAGCCAGATAACAGTGAAGTTGCAAAAGAGCGCGCAGCACGTAAAGAGCAAGCTCGCCTATATAAAGAGCAAAAGGCACAAAACAATGGTGATGACGAGCCTGTAGATGATAAAAAATCAGCCGTTGCTGCCGCTATTGCCCGTGCTAAAGCCAAAAAAGCAGCACAAGCCAATGAGCAAGCGCCAAGCGATGACACAGAAAGTGAATCGCCAGTCGCTGCCAATGATAAAAAAGCCGCGGTAGCTGCAGCCATTGCCCGTGCTAAAGCCAAAAAGGCAGCACAAGCCAATGAGCAAGCGCAAAGTGATGACACAGTGAGTGAATCTCCAGTTGCTGCCAATGATAAAAAAGCTGCCGTCGCTGCCGCTATTGCCCGTGCTAAAGCCAAAAAAGCAGCACAAGCAAATGAGCAAGCAGTAAGTGATGACGCAGTAAGTGAATCACCTGTCGCTGCCGATGATAAAAAAGCTGCCGCCATTGCCCGTGCTAAAGCCAAAAAAGCAGCGCACGCTAATGAGCAAGCGCCAAATGATGACGCAATAAGTGAATCACCTGTCGCCGCCGATGATAAAAAAACCGCCGTGGCTGCCGCTATTGCCCGTGCTAAAGCCAAAAAAGCAGCACAGGCTGATGAATTAGCAAAACAAAGTGAAAACACTGAGCCACAAAGCAACGATGAATCTTCAGAAGGTTCACAGCAAACAGCTCAAGAAAAAAAGAAAGCCGCCGTAGCCGCCGCTATTGCTCGCGCTAAAGCTAAAAAGCAACAAAAAGAAGGAAACGATCAGTCATGAAACTAACCATGGCCAGTTCACCCCACAATCATAGTCACAAATCTGTGACACGTTTAATGTTAACTGTGATTGCGGCTTGTATTCCTGGTGTTATTGCGCAAGTTGTATTTTTTGGCACCGGTGTCCTTATCCAATTATTATTAGCGTTAGTGTGTGTAAGCGCGTTTGAAGCAGCCGTTATGTTAATGCGTAAGCGCCCTATTTGGCCTGCATTAAGCGATGGCAGCGCATGGCTAACCGGCGTGCTATTAGCGATTAGTGTTCCGCCTTTAGCGCCGTGGTGGGTTATTGTTATAGGGTGTTTGTTTGCCATTGTTATTGTTAAGCAACTTTATGGTGGTTTAGGCTTTAATTTATTTAACCCTGCAATGGCAGCTTATGTACTTTTATTAGTGTCGTTCCCTGTGCAAATGACGGCCTGGTTACCAGTTTCAGAGTTACTCAATACGGGCATTACTTTTAACCAGCAGCTTAGTCTAATATTTAGTGACTTTACAACTCTTGGATATAGCTTAGATCAGCTCAGAGTGGGTATTGATGGCAGCACGATGGCCACCCCTCTTGATACGTTAAAAACAGATATTGCTCATAGCCTTACCGTCACTGAAAGTATGCAAAAACCGGTATTTAATGAATGGGTTGGCCTAGGTTGGGGTTGGGTTAATTTAGCCTTCTTACTCGGTGGCCTTTATTTATTAAAAACGAAAGTGATTAACTGGCATATACCAGTGAGTTTTATTGCCAGTTTAAGCCTATGCGCTGCAATTGGTTATATTGCCTCGCCAGGCACTGAGCCGGGTCTGGTGTTTCACTTATTTAGTGGTGCGACTATGCTCGGAGCCTTTTTTATTGCCACCGATCCTGTATCAGCTGCAACCACTAATCGAGGCCGCCTTATTTATGGTGCCGCGATTGGTTTAATTGTGTATTTAATTCGTTCATTTGGTGGCTTTCCGGATGCGGTTGCATTTGCCATATTACTGATCAATATTGCAGTTCCGCTTATTGATTACTACACACAACCAAGAACCTATGGCCATGGAGCAGTAAAATGATTATTTCTTCAATGGTAAAAAATGGCGCAATATTATGCGGCTTCGCACTCCTTACAACAGGGTTAGTGGCCACCATAAACTCGTTAACGGCCGATAAGATTGCAGAGCAAGAGCAACTGCAATTAACTAATCAGTTACAAGAAGTATTACCGCACAGCAAGTACACTAATGAACTTTCTCAAGATTGTGTGATTATATCTGATCCACTACTGGGGCCATACGACAACCAAGTAATTTACCGTGCACGTAAAGATGACGAACCCGTTGCATTAGTCATTCGTCATGTCACTCCTAGCGGCTACAGTGGCGATATAAACTTACTTAGCGCGGTATATCGCGATGGCAGCGTTGCTGGTGTAAGGGTTACTAAGCATGAAGAAACCCCTGGTTTGGGCGATAAAGTTGAAATTAAAAAGTCAGACTGGATCACCTCATTTAATTCAAAAACAGTACAAAGCGAAAGTGACGCGCGTTGGGCCGTTAAAAAAGATGGCGGTCAGTTTGATCAATTTACTGGCGCAACCATTACGCCTCGCGCTGTAGTTGGCTCAGTTAAA
Source organism: Pseudoalteromonas sp. 23_GOM-1509m (assembly GCF_000518425.1). Lineage (NCBI taxonomy): Bacteria > Pseudomonadati > Pseudomonadota > Gammaproteobacteria > Alteromonadales > Pseudoalteromonadaceae > Pseudoalteromonas > Pseudoalteromonas sp. 23_GOM-1509m. Next base: position 10,094 of record NZ_KI912432.1, on the reverse strand, counting down.
AATGCGGTAGTGTATGCACAAAATAACTTTGATGATCTTTTTGCAGCAGCGAATGCTTGCCCTGAGGTAACACCATGAGTGAATTAAAAACCCTTTATAAAGAAGGCTTATGGGGAAATAACCCCGCCTTAGTACAGTTATTAGGTTTATGTCCTTTACTTGCTGTTACCTCCACGATTACTAATGCGCTAGGTTTAGGCTTAGCAACCTTGTTAGTTTTAGTGGGCTCTAATATTACCGTATCATTTGTGCGCAATTGGGTGCCTAAAGATATCAGAATACCGGTTTTTGTAATGATCATTGCCGGTTTTGTGACGATTGTGCAGCTGTTAATGAACGCCTACACTTTTGGCCTTTATCAATCTCTGGGGATTTTCATTCCGTTGATTGTGACTAACTGCGCCATTATTGGTCGTGCTGAAGCATTTGCCTCTAAAAATCCAGTGCATTTATCTGCCTTTGATGGCTTGATGATGGGCTTAGGCTTTATGCTGGTACTAGTTGTACTTGGCGCTATGCGAGAGCTGATTGGCCAAGGCACCTTATTCGATGGCGCCGATTTATTACTCGGTCCTTGGGCTTCAGCTTTACGCATCGAAGTATTTAGCTTTGATAGCCAGTTTTTACTGGCCATTTTACCACCAGGCGCATTCTTAGGGCTTGGGCTGCTGATCGCCGCTAAAAACGTCATTGATGCACAAATAAAATCAAAACAAGTAACGCCGCCAGAGGCTGAAAAAGGCCCACGAGCGCGTGTTACTAGCTTAACTTAAGGGGAAAACGCATTAACTGAATAAAGCTAATGCGTTTTAAGTTACATGAATAAAGAAAAACGTCACCAAATACTTACTCGCTTACGCGATGACAACCCACATCCTGAAACGGAGCTTGAATACTCAAGCCCGTTTGAGTTACTGGTTGCCGTTACGCTCTCTGCACAAGCCACCGATGTTGGGGTAAATAAAGCCACTCGTAAATTATTTCCGGTTGCTAATACGCCACAAACCATTTTAGATATTGGCCACGACACACTGCGTGATTATATAAAAACCATCGGGTTGTTTAATTCAAAAGCTGCGAACGTATACAAAATGTGCCAAATATTGGTAGATCAGCATAACGGTGAAGTGCCAGAGAATCGTGAAGCCCTAGAAGCCCTTCCTGGCGTTGGCCGTAAAACTGCTAACGTAGTATTAAATACAGCCTTCGGCTGGCTAAAGGATAATGAAGGTAGATACTTTTTAGCAGTAGATACTCACATCCAACGTCTTGCAAACCGTTCGGGTTACGCTAAAGGTAAAACTGTTGAGCAGACAGAACAGGCCATAATTAAAAATACGCCAAATAAAAAAGAGTTTATGTTTAACCTCCATCATTGGTTTATTTTACATGGGCGCTATACGTGTACAGCGAGAAAACCAAAATGTGGAAGCTGTATAATCGAGGATTTGTGTGACTATAAAGAGAAAACTGAGTCATAGCTAAGAGTAGTTACTTTTTAGTTAGTATAAACCTTTTAACAGCCACATTTTTTAGTTTCCATTTAATAAGTTGGCTATTTGGTTCTCATATGAGCCTTTATTAGGCCAGCACCAGTTAAATTGAAAATTTGCGTTAACTTAAGAATAATTTGAATTTAAGCAAGGTGTTGCAATTAGATTATGATTTATTAATTAGAGCCCAGCTTAAACCTAAAATTTAAATACAGAATTCATTGGAAGCTATTTCTGGTTTGTGCCAATTGCAGACAGTGGTAACGCCCTAATAATGGGCAAAAAAATGTTGGCTAAAATGTTGAGGAGGTGTCCACTAAAACGGGTGAGGAGCAACTTCTGTTTAAATGCCTTATTATGTTTTCTTATATGCTGTCTATCATTTCTTGAAATCTATCTTTTTCAGCATAACCTTCAATCCAGCACCAACCTGCGAATAGTGACCACAAAAACCTACTAAATGATTTTATTTCATCGTAATCATCAGTGATGTTTTTTAATAAAACAATTTGCTTATTAAAGTGATAGAAAAATTCAAATGATTCTGCTTGATTAAACTCAATATTATTTAGAACGTAGCCTGCACTTTCTTTAAAAGCCTCAAATTCTAGTAGCATAATTTCTAAAAGTTCATGATCCATTTTATTCAAAACAACATGCCACTTATCTTCTGAATCTGTTGCTTTCAGCGAGAAGTAACTTTTAAATTCTTTTTGGTCTAATAAGGTGTCTACCAAGTCTGACGGATAAGATGTTTCACACGCACTTAAAAAGTGACTAATCATGTTCTGTTTAAAGTGTTTGTATTGATTTAGGTAATTGTTCTTAATAATTTTACGTTTACGGTAGTCGGGAATAAACACTGTAAAGTAGTAAAATAAAGCACTAACAAAAAGACCTAATGAAATATTCAATACAATACTATTACCGATAGGAAATTGATTGAATATAGGAAATTGGCTGTTAAATAAAAATGGTTCGTTACTCGATTTAAGCATTAACAAAATACTTAGCACTAATATAATGAATACCAATTTAGGTATATTTTTCACCAAACCTCTCCGTAAACATAACGGTTTGCTAAGCGGCAATAAAGTAGCTGGCTAAAATTAGCGAGGAACGAGTAAAAAGCCAGCTGTTGTTTTGTCCATTTAAGCAACTTACTAGAGCGTATTTTCACTAAAACTCAATATTAACTAGCTCTGCAATTTTCTCCGCAACTACTGCCATTGAATCTTCGGCAGTATCCAACCCGCTTCTAGAGGCGAGTAATGGGCTGACATTTCGCAAATCTTCGTATGTAGCATTATGCATAATAGGAATAAGTTGGTTACCTGCCAAAAGCGCAGATAATTCTTTGTCGGCAACACTCTCTTTAGGAAGGCGCTCAAGCATCGCTGGAGTAACAAGCACAAGACCAATTCGTGAATTTGCCAACCCTTTATCTATTGCACGCATCATTGGTACACCAAGAGCAAGATCTTTCTCGCTAAACCAAACTTTTACACCTGACGCCACAAGTAAATCGTTTAGTTCTTTTGCTGCTTCCTTACGATCTCCCCATGCGTGACAAAGAAATACATCTCTAAGATCTGGTTGAGCTGCCGCTCTAGCTTCAACAGTTTCACGAATTGGAGTAAGTGATTGAATTTGTAAACAGAAGAACTTGATTTAGACCACCTGGGTCTACTAGAGCCTGATGAACTACCACGAGTGCTAGTACTACGAGAACTAGAACCATATGAGGTATATGACGGTGAAGTGTAAGAAGAGTAACCGCCATACCCGCGACTACGACTGCTACAAGCGGGACAATTCGCAGCCCCACTCGCAGTACGATGACCATTACTAGGTGCTGTACATCTTGCCATGTTAAAAATATCCTTTTTTTATACTTCTTAAAATTTGATGGAATGCGCTAAACATCGCATACGCTCTAACAGCTTATTGAACACCATTTTGGTGGTTTATAACACACCAGAATAGCGTAAATTACATACCATAATAATTTCACCAATAATTACTTTTGTAAACAAGTAATTAAAACTTCTAGAAATTAATCATATTATTGTCCCCCAATACGGCTTTTAATAATGTTATTGGACAAAATTAGATTTCTACTCAAAACACAGGAATAAATTTAACTTTCCCAATGACCGGTAATCGCTCACAGCCGAACTTCGTAAAAGTGCCACTTTGAGTCGTTCAGTTTAATTCTTTGCTCAACTAATAAAAACTAATTAACAGACGTTTTACCTAATTCATTTAGGTCAGTGGCTTAGCTCTCCAATTAACCAACTGCGGTATTGTACTAGCAGTTATACTTCTAACTAACACTACTCATAACTCATTTTTTCGAAAATATCTGTTGTCACCACAGCATAATAAATTTATTATATAATAAATTCATTATGGGGTATTTCATGAAAGTTCTCTTTTTATGCACTGAAAACTCAGCTAGGTCTATCATGGCTGAGGCGTTGCTAAAACATCATGGTAAAGGTGAGTACGAGGTTTATAGTGCTGGTACTGAGCCAAATAGTGTTGATAGTCGTACCTTGTCAGCTATCGAGCACTTTGGGTTACCTACCGATGGATTACACTCAAAACACCTTGATGAAGTTAGCAATATCCATTTCGATTTTGTTATTACCCTGTGTGATAAAGCGGCAAAAGAGTGTGATAGCCGAGTCAGTGGTACTAACTGCCTTGCTTGGGATTTCCCTGAGCCTCGTTCTCGTAGAGATGCCAACCCGTTTGAAAAAACGCTACAAGAGCTAAATGAACGGATCAAAATGTTTTTGCTGATACAAGAAAAGCAAATGCCAGCGCCAATAACGCCAACTACTTTTTACAAAGCTCTGGCTGATGATATTCGCTTGAAAACGCTTTTAATCATTGCGGTTGAGGGTGAAGCGTGTGTCTGTGAGTTGATGACTGCATTAGATGAAGAGAGCCAGCCCAAAGTGTCCCGTCACCTAGCACAGCTTCGAAAAACAGGCATTTTATCTGACAGAAAGCATCAGCAATGGGTGTTTTATTCTATCAATCCAACATTGCCAGCGTGGATGAAGCAAACCATCACCTCAACGGTAGTGAATGAGCCTATTTTTATCGAACAAGAGCTAGCCAGATTAAACTCGATGGGTGACCGTCCTACGCGTGTGGCAAGCTGCTGTAATTAAGGAATGTAACTATGGGGATTTTTGAACGTTATTTATCTGTTTGGGTGGCGATATCAATTGCTGCTGGTGTGGCGCTGGGGATTGTTTACCCACCTCTTTTTGAAGCTATTGCAAAGCTTGAAGTTGCCCATGTAAATGTAGTTGTTGCTGTTTTCATTTGGGTAATGATCTACCCAATGATGGTGCAAGTGGATTTTTCAACCATTAAGGAAGTAGGGAAGAATCCGCAAGGCTTGGTATTAACTTTGGTGGTCAACTGGCTTATTAAACCATTTTCAATGGCTGCTTTAGGTTGGTTGTTCTTCGAAGGCTTATTTGCCGATTTTGTATCACCAGAAACAGCGCAAGAATACATCGCTGGTATGATTTTACTGGGGGTTGCACCTTGTACGGCAATGGTGTTTGTCTGGTCGCAATTAACCAAAGGTGATGCGAACTATACCTTAGTTCAGGTGTCGGTGAACGACATCATCATGATTTTTGCATTCGCTCCCATTGCGGGGTTATTGCTTGGTGTAACAGACATTCATGTACCTTGGGGCACCTTGTTTATCTCGGTGATTTTGTATGTATTGCTCCCTTTAATCGCGGGAATCCTGACTAGAAAACACTTAAACAGCTCAGGTCGCGATGAAGCAGCTATCACAAGTTTGCTAGAGAAGTTAAAACCGTTTTCTGTTATCGGTTTACTGGCAACAGTCGTTTTGCTGTTTGGCTTTCAAGCTAACACCATTATTGAGCAACCACTTAATATCTTGCTAATCGCCATTCCGCTTATCCTGCAAACCTATGGCATTTTCATTATTGCCTATTTTATCGCGGTCAGACTCAAGCTTAAGCACAACATTGCTGCACCTTCTTGTTTGATTGGTACATCTAACTTCTTTGAATTGGCAGTGGCAGTAGCTATTTCCCTTTTCGGCTTACATTCAGGCGCTGCATTGGCGACCGTGGTTGGGGTTCTGGTTGAAGTTCCAGTTATGTTGTCTCTCGTATCGATTGTGAACAGAACAAAACATTGGTTTAACGAATAATTAAGAGGCTTTTTATGCACACTCATCCATATGACATACTAACACTTGATAATGGCGCAAGCTTTATCTTTACTCCTTGCCCCGGAACAAAAGACGTTGATTTAACAACATCGGTTACACAATTGAAAGATGCTGGAGCACAAGCGATTGTGACGCTGATGTACGATGCAGAAATGAACAAGAATGAAGCCGAAGACCTTCCTCAAGTGTGTGATGCACAAGGTATTAAATGGTTTCAGTTACCTATTTTAGATGACGATGCACCAAATGAAGATTTTGCAGCAGCGTTCAAATCAAACCTTGATGACATGCTATCTATCTTACGCAATCAAGGCACCATTGCCGTGCATTGTAAAGGCGGCTCTGGTCGCACAGGCTTAGTCATTGGACTACTGATGTTTGAACTAGGTTACGACAAGGCAGACATTATTAAACAAGTGCAGAAAATGCGCCCTAAAGCGCTCTCACACCCAGTACAACTTTCTTTTTTCAATGAGTTTCAAATAGTAGGAGCTTAACAATGGCAATTAAAATTGGTATTAACGGTTTTGGCCGCATGGGTCGCTTAACACTTAGAGCTGCTTTTGGTTGGCAAGGCATTGAGTTTGTGCAAATCAACGATCCTGCTGGCAATGCAGAAACGCTAGCACATTTATTAAAGTACGATTCTGTGCATGGTACTTGGTCACATGATGTAACCCATGATGACAATAACGTGATAATTGATGGTCAAGCCATTCGTGTAACGCAAAACAAAGCAATTAATGATACGGATTGGTCTGAATGTGATTTGGTCATTGAAGCGTCAGGCAAGATGAAGAAAACTGAGTTGCTACAAGCCTACTTAGACCAAGGAGTAAAAAAAGTCGTTGTAACAGCACCCGTAAAAGAAGAAGGTGTACTTAATGTGGTTATGGGGGTTAACGACCATCTATATGATGTTGAACAGCACTCAATCGTAACGGCAGCGTCTTGCACCACAAACTGCTTAGCACCAGTGGTGAAAGTGTTACTGGATAAAATCGGCATCAAACATGGCTCGATGACGACTATCCACGACATTACCAACACTCAAACGATTCTAGATGCTCCGCATAAAGATTTACGTAGAGCGCGTGCCTGTGGCATGAGCTTAATCCCAACCACTACAGGTTCGGCAACGGCGATTACTCATATTTTCCCAGAGTTGGAAGGTAAGCTGAATGGTCATGCGGTACGTGTGCCTCTTGCGAATGCTTCAATTACTGATTGTGTATTTGAGGTTGAGCGTCCAACAACGGAAGCTGAAATTAACGCTTGGATGAAAGAAGCGGCTGAGGGCGAATTAAAAGGCATTCTTGGTTATGAAGAAAAGCCACTTGTGTCTATCGATTATAAAACCGACCCACGTTCTAGCGTTGTCGATGCATTATCAACAATGGTCGTTAATGGCACTCAGGTGAAGCTGTACACATGGTATGACAACGAGTGGGGTTACGCTAATAGAACGGCTGAACTTGCTCGTAAAGTCGGATCATCAATTAAAGGGTAATGTAACACTATGAAGCGCTTGACATCATTATCAGACGATATTAAGCAATACCTTGTTGTCACAGGTAACTACTGGGCATTTACCTTAACAGATGGCGCACTACGCATGTTGGTAGTGCTTCATTTCCACGCGTTAGGCTATAGTCCGCTTAGCATTGCGATGTTGTTCTTGTTTTATGAAATATTTGGCGTTGTCACTAATTTAGTTGGCGGCTTCTTAGGTGCCCGTTTAGGGCTAAATAAAACCATGAACATTGGCTTAGCCATTCAAACTATCGCCTTGCTGATGTTAGCTGTTCCTGCTGAATGGTTAACAGTTGTGTATGTGATGATTGCACAAGCGCTTTCAGGCATTGCCAAAGACTTAAACAAAATGAGCGCAAAAAGCTCAATTAAGATGTTGGTTGCCGCAGGACAAGAAGGCACCTTGTTTAAATGGGTCGCGGTATTAACAGGCTCTAAGAATGCCCTGAAAGGCGTTGGCTTTTTCTTAGGCGGCTTACTGTTAACTTTACTTTCCTTCAAAGGCGCAATGTTGTTAATGGCAGGTGTTTTGGCTCTTGTTTGGTGTTACAGCCTTTATGCTTTGAAAAACGACTTAGGTAAAGCCAAGAACAAACCTAAGTTTACCGACATCTTCTCAAAGAGTCGCTCTATCAATATCTTATCGGCTGCACGACTCTTCTTGTTTGGTGCCCGTGATGTCTGGTTTGTGGTTGCACTACCTGTGTTCTTGTCACAAGTGTTTGAATGGGATTATTGGACAGTAGGTGGCTTCTTAGCGCTTTGGGTGATTGGTTACGGTTTTGTCCAATCAATGACACCTAAGCTAATCAATTTCAAAGCTAGCGTTTCTCCTGCCACTGAAACCGTAAAATGGGCAAGCTTGTTGGCATTAGTGACATTAGGTATAGCTTTATCGTTACACTTTAACTGGGAAGTTAAAACGGCACTCATTGCTGGCTTAATGGTATTTGGCGTACTGTTTGCCATTAACTCATCTCTGCACAGTTACCTGATTGTTAGCATGGCTGATGCCGATGGCGTTTCGTTAGATGTTGGCTTTTACTACATGGCAAATGCAATGGGGCGTTTGATTGGTACAGTGCTGTCAGGCTGGGTTTTCCAGCTATACGGGTTAGCTGCTTGTTTAGCAATTTCATTTATCTTTATTAGTTTAGCTGCACTTATTTCTGCCAAGTTACCAGCCACAGCAAGTAACAAGTAAACAGTTTGCATTAAGGCTTTCCCCTGACACTTAGCAGTCAGGGGAATGAATTATTTACCAAAGCAACAACTGTTCCCTTCTTGGATGGGAGGACACTTTACTGTCCCATAAGAGCAATAGACGCAACAATCACCTTTTAATGGTTTAAGCAACTTTTTACAGCTTTCGCATTCGTAGTACCACTGGCAAGCATTTGTAGGCATAATCTCAACCTTACTAAACCCGCACTCTGGACAGGTTATCTTTGATTCTAACTCTATGCCTTGCATACTGGCTCCATAACAGGCCTAACCATATCTAATACTGACATAAATACCATCCATGTGATCAAAGAGACATCATTATACAATTAATGCAGATTGCCTAAACTCAATTTTAGGGCATGAACGGGTTCGCTAAGCGTCCGCTTTGTAGAATTAAGTCCAGATATCCAGATAACTCTGACTGTCTCTTATTCGCTCATACCCGAATTCTTTTGTAGCGAGCTAAGCTTAAAACTCCATAAACACCGGAGTACAACTAATGCACCAGTTAACTATATATCAGCCTAAAGAGCCTTGGAATAAAAATAAGCTTGTAGGACAAAAGTTACCTCTAAAATTACAGCAAATATGGGCTATCCGAATACGACTGGAACTTTTTCATAAAATAAGAGATCTAGCACTATTTAACCTAGCCATAGATAGCAAACTAAGAGGGTGTGATTTAGTTTCACTAAAAGTTAATGACATTGCACATGGTAAAGCAATCCAATCACGGGCAATAGTCGTTCAAAAAAAGACTGGTATGCCTGTTCAATTTGAAATTACTGGAAATACAAGGAAATCAATTGTGGCGCTCATAGAGCAATTTACTCTCAATTCTTATGATTACTTGTTTAAGTCACGAATTCATTCCTCTGAACACCTTTCAACCCGTCAATATGGACGTATAGTTGACTCTTGGGTCACCTCAATTGGGTTAGATAAGACTCAATATGGCACTCATTCAATGAGACGTACCAAACCATCACTAATTTACAAAAAAACTAAAAATTTAAGAGCCTGTCAGCTTCTACTTGGCCATAGAAAACTAGAGAGCACTGTCAGGTACTTGGGAATAGAAGTTGATGATGCGTTAGAAGTATCAGAACAGATCGATGCTTAAATTTGAACCTAAGCCAGACTCGAAGTTAGAGTCTGGCACGTGCCATAATCCGACCTTGAGACACATAGAGATTAAGACTGCAAAGATACGAAAGCGGAAGTTAGCTTTGGCCTGTTTAACGACAAATATTCCGACAAAGCAGTCATGACTATTAGTTTATTGTTAAATCTAATCTTTCTTTTCGTTCATCTACTCAATAACCCCACGCTAAACGTGACTTTAGCGTGGGGTTAGAGTTCACAGTAATTTTATCTGGATAGCTCTTTTATTTTTTTCTCTGAAAACCAGCGATATAAAACAGGTAAAACAAATAATGTTAACAGTGTTGCAGTTACCAAGCCGCCAACAATAACACTCGCTAATGGGCGCTGTATTTCTGCACCAACACCATTAGACATTAACATCGGTATCAAACCTAAAGCTGATGTTATAGCAGTCATAAGTACAGGTCTTAATCTTGAAGTAGCGCCTTCAAAAA